>NZ_JBEYFC010000002.1:0-65633 GCF_040634175.1 Streptomyces sp. NPDC007162 | reverse complement strand
CAACTGAGGCCGCGACAGCGGAGGAAGAGACGGGCCGGCAGCCGAAGGCGAGGGTTGATAAGCCACCCCGAAAGCCTCCCACTCACAAGGCCACCCCACCCACCGAACTTACGAAAAGATCAGTAGGGCGTGTTGCGAAAGTGCTGGTCACAGCCACTCGTTGATTGCTGCGACCAGCACGGTCGCTTCGTAGCGGACGGCGAGTTTGTCGTACCTCGTGGCGACGGCCCGGTGGCGCTTGAGCCGGTTGATCCCGCACTCGACGGCATGCCGCTGCTTGTAGTCGTCCTTGTCGAACTTCGGCGGCCGCCCGCCACGCGATCCGCGCTTGAGGCGGTTGCGGACCCGGTCCGCCGGGACCGGGATGGTGGCTTTGATCCCGCGTCTGCGCAGGTAGGAGCGGTTGCCGCGGGAGTCGTACGCCTTGTCGGCCCGCACCCGGTCCGGCCGCTTGCGCGGTCTGCCGAGTCCCGGCCTGGGAACCCGGATGGCTTCCAGGACCGCTTCGAACTGCGGGGAATCACCCCGCTGCCCGGCCGTGATCACAACGGACAGGGGCTTTTGACCCTGCTCGACCGCGAGGTGGATCTTGCTGGTCAGTCCGCCGCGGGAGCGTCCGAGGCCGTGGTCGGCCGGCTCGACGAAAATCCCGCCGGGCGGTTCCTTCTGGAGGTCCCCCTTTTCGCCGCCCCGGCGGCGTGCTGGTGGGCCCGGCAGACGGTGGAGTCGACGTTCACGTCCCAGGTGATCAGGCCCTTCGCGTCCGCCTCGGCCTGGAGCTGGGTGAGGATCCTTGCCCAGGTGCCGTCCCGCTGCCAGCGCCGGAACAGGTCATAGACCCGGTCCCACGGCCCATAGCGTTCCGGCACGTCGCGCCATGGGGCACCGGTCCGGGTCCGCCACCGTATGCCGTCTATCAACTGCCGCCGCGTCCACACCTGCGGACGACCCGGCTTGATGCCCCTCGGCAGCAACGGTTCAAGCCGGGCCCACTGGCCATTCGTCAGATCCCCACGCCCCACAAGACCTGATCATCAACGAACAAGATCAACTTTCGCAACAGACCCTAGGGCCAGCAGCAGTGGGTCGGGAGCCAGTGCGTACAGCGGGAACATAATCGCTTCCAGCCACAGCATCACCACGGCGATCCGACCGAGCGGGAACCGACGCGTCGCCCGGTCCGATACCAACGCCCCTGCCATCGCACCGACGGCCGCTCCGCTGAAGATGACACCGATCCACAGCGGCGACGAGCCGAGTTGCTGGGCAAGGGTGATGATCAGCAGATAGCCGGCGCCGTAGCGGACCTTGTCAGCGGCCGATGCCAGCGTGAGGAAGCGCACGATCGGCTCACGCCACAGCCAGCCGACCCCTTCCCGGATCTCCGTGGCGAGCCGGGCCCTCGGTCGGATCTCCTGCCGGGCCACCTGGAATCGGGCGTGCATCAGGCGCAGCGACGCTGCGGAGACGGCGAAGGACACCGCGTTGACGGCGAATGGCACGATCCGCCCGAGGGCGTAGAGCGCACCGGCGAGCGGGGCTCCGAAGATGCCCACCGCGTTGCCGGCGGTCTGCTGGTAGCCGAGGGCAGTTGGCAGTTGCTGCGCGTCGACGACGTTCGGCAGCGCCGCTGTGTTGGCGACCTGGAAGAGCGTCCCCAGGACCCCGGCAAGGACGGCCGTCGTGTACAGCTGGGGCATTGTGAGGCGGTCCAGCCAGGCCGTGACGACGACGCCGGATGTGAGCATGGTCCGGCCGAGCTCGCACCAGATCATGGTGGTCTTGCGGTCCCATCGGTCGACGAGCGCCCCTGCGACCAGCCCGAAGGCAAGGAACGAGACGGTGCCCAGGCCCAGGACGAACCCGGCCTGGGTGGCTGACCCGGTGAGGGCCAGGACGACGAGCGGCAGGGCCATGAACTGGGCCTGGTCGCCGATGGCGGATATCAGTTGGCTGCTCAGCAGCAGCGAGAAGTCTCGGTTCCGAAGCAAGCCGGAACCACGAAAGGTATTCACTGTTGTTACGCTCCGTAACAGCTCTAGGACACAAGGGTGGCGTCGAAGCTGGTGTCCGAGCTAAGAAACACGGGGCGTTGTAAGCACGGGCGGGACCCTACCCACGGCGCGACGGGGACAGCAATCGAATTTGCTGGGACAGGTCGGCATGCTGACGGAATGTTCAGGACGCGCGGCGCAGGCGGCGGAGACAGATGAGACTGCAGGCCAGTTCCAGCAGGCCCTGGTGAAGGTCCGCGCGTCGTTCGTAGCGGATGCGGAGCCGTTTGAACTGGTGCAGCCAGGCGAAAGCGCGCTCGACTACCCAACGCACCTTGCCCAGGCCCGAGCCGTGAGGGACGCCACGTCGGGCAATCGCGGGCTTGATGCCCCGCTTCCAGAGCAGGCGGCGGTACTTGTCGAAGTCGTAGCCCCGGTCCGCGTAGAGCCGACGGGGCTTACGGCGGGGACGCCCCCTCAGGCCACGAATCGAAGGGATCGCGTCCAGGAGCGGCAGGAGCTGAGTGACGTCGTGACGGTTACCGCCAGTGAGGGTGACGGCGAGCGGGGTTCCGTGACGGTCGACGATCAGATGATGCTTCGACCCGGGACGGGCGCGGTCAACCGGGGAAGGGCCCACGTGCTCCCCCCTTTGAGCGCCCGGACGTGGGACCCGTCCACGGCACAGTCGTCCAGGTCCAGAAGCTCGGCTCGGCGCAGCTCGGTCAGTAGAGCAGCGCGCAGCCGCGGCCAGACTCCGGCCTCGGTCCAGTCTCGCAGCTGGCGCCAAGCCGTCACCCCGGAACACCCGACTGCTTCCGCTGGGACGTCGCGCCAGGCGACACCGGTTCGCAGCACGTACAGGATGCCCGCGAGGGCCGCCCGGTCAGGAACACGCAGCCTCCCGGGGTAGCGGTAGCGGCGCTCGGGGGCAGGGGGCAATAGGGGAGCCACCCGCGCCCAGAGGTCATCCGGAACAAGATCAGCACGCACATCGGGCAGCCTGCCGCCCAAGATCGTCCGACCACAAGGCCAGCAGCCCAACTCATTCAGAAACGATCAGTTACAGGCGCCGGTGGTGTGCCGCGCGCAGGATGCTGCTGCCGCATCGCTTGCCGCGGCGATCGGCACCAACAACGCCCCTGCCACCGCCACAGCCGCGAGTCCGGCCCGGAACCTGGTCATCATCGAATACCCCCTGGGAGTCGGTTGCAGAGGCGAGCATCCACCAGTCGGCCGGCGCCGCGAGGGAGGAGCGGCCGGGGGCACCGGGCTGTGACCGTGGTAGCACGGCCGTCACCAGGGGTTCGAGACCGATGAATAGGTGAGCGAGCCCGATGAAGCCGAACCTCTGAGCTATGCGGTGCAGTGGCTTGTGCCGCTGACAGCGATGACCTGGCCGGAGGATGCTCGGGCGGCTACGTGCAGGACGGCAGTCATGGACTCTTCGCCACCGGATAAGTGACGCGGCGTGAAGTGGTGATGATGACCAAACATGAGGGCGGGCAAAAAAACGGTATGGGGCTGGACCAGTTCAGAGCAGTAAGGAGCGGATCGGCGAGAGGTAGTGATTGCATCCGTGATGCAGCTGCACGCTGCTGTCGTGGTCCATGGCGGTGTGGGCGCGAGCGCCGGCGGGCGCTCTCGCGGCCTTCGGGCGGCTGATTCCATGCACGCGCCAGCAAAGAGCATCGTGTCCTGCTTGGGTGCCCCGAGTCAGTTGGTCCTGCAGTCAAGCAGCACATTTACGCAGGTCAGGGCCTCTGAGCACCCTTCGCTTTTATGCGGCCTTTAGGTGAAGATCATTGATCGTTTAAGTAAGTGATCCTTACGATCCTCACCTCGGACATGATCCACATCATGGATGAAGTCCATAAATGCATAGGGGGGTTCAGGCATGCCGCAATCTCTACGGAGTCGGCACAGACCTCTGACGCTGGCCGTCGTCCTGTTCTCGGTGCTCGCTTGGCTCGGCTTGGGGAGCCTGACGCATGCGGGTGCTGTCTCTGCTTCGAGTGGCGACTTCTTCCCCGTCGCTCCTGCCGCGAAGATCGTCGACACCCGTTCGTCCCTCGGCGTCAGCGCCGCCCTGGGGGCGGCATCGACCGCGTCCTTCCAGGTCCTTGGCCAGGGCGGCGTACCCGCTTCCGGCGTGTCGGCCGTATCGGTGGACATCACTGCGGCGAACGCCACTTCGTCCGGCAGTTACCTGGAGATGTGGCCCGACGGCACCACCCGGCCTTACCCGGCGTCCGTCATCAACTTCTCCAGCGGCGCGGACACGAGTAACTCCGCGATCGTCGCAGTGGGTTCGGACGGAAAGATCGACGTCTACAACTCCAGCGGTACCGTCGATTTGATCGTCAGCGTCAACGGGTACTTCACCTCCGCCGCCGGCGCCACCTCTCCCGGCGGATATGTGCCGGTCACCTCTTCACGGATCGTCGACACCCGCGATGGCACCGGGGCGCCGCTGGCGACGATCGCCCCTGGCGGAACGCTGGACGTCCAGGTCGACGGCGTGGACAGCGTCACCGACGAGTCGTCGATCTACGCGAACATCACCGTTCCGTCTCCCGGAGCCGCCGGCAGCCTGTACGCCTATGCCACTGGCGCCTCGCCGGGCCAGCCGACGGTGAGCTACAAGAGTGTCACGACCTCCCAGGGCGCCGTCATCCCGGTGGGCACGGGCGGCCAGATCACCCTGAAGAACGCGTCTACGACTCAGTCCATCAACGTCGTCCTTGACGTCTACGGCTACTTCACCGAAGCCCCCTCGGGCGGCGGCAAGTTCGCGGCCGTCCAGGACCGCCTGCTCGACACCCGCACCTCGACGGCGGTTGCGGCCCACAGCACGGTCAGCGTCGCGGTCGGCGGCGGCGACGGCATCCCCACCGCCTTCGGCGCCGCAGTGCTCAACCTGACCACGACCAGCCAGCAGAACTCCGGCTACCTCCAGGTGTGGGGGACCGGGCCCACCGTTCCGCCGGGTATCTCCGTCGACAACTTCCAGGCGAGCACCACCACCGCGGACCAGGTGATCGTCGAGCCCGGCACCCAGGGTGCGGTCAGTATCTACAACGACAGCGCCGGCACCATCCAGCTCATCGTCGACCTGCAAGGCTGGTTCTCCTCGGACCAAGTCGACGCCACGCCGGACCCGACGGACACAGCGCCCGACCCGACGGTCAGTGACCCCGGCCCCAAGCCGAGCGGAGCCGTCACCGTCTCCGCTGCGCCCACGGTCAGCGACACCCCGACTCCCACCGTCAGTCCCGCCTCCGGTGCGGCGAGCGTGTCGGGTACGTTCACCAACGGCGCCGGGGCAGGTGTACCGAACCTCACGGTCACCCTGACCGCGCCCGACGCGCTGACTGACGACACCACGGGTGAAACCACACTGCCGGTCGTGGGCACCACGACCACCGCCTCGGACGGCAGCTGGTCCTACACCCTGCCCGACCCTCTGCCGAGCAGCCTGCAGACACTCGCCGACGCCAACAGCGGTGTGCTCAATCTGTCTGCCACCGTCAACGGCTACACCAGCGACGGTCATATGATGACGGCGACCGACAACGTCAGCGCGGGCGTCGCCGAGGGCTCGTCCACGACGCAGGCCGCCCAGGACGTGCGGGCATACAACACCCCGCACACGCAGGCCCTGCGCATCGACACCGACGTCACACCGCTCGACGCACCCGCCGACTCGGACACAGCCTCCAGCCTCGCCCAGTCGATCACCAACTCCGCCGACCCGGACGCCGACACCGCCGCCCTCCCGACGTACCAGTCCGCGACCAGCGGCACGAGCGCCTACGCCGCCAACACCGCAGAGGGCGTCGACTACAGCAGCGTCATCCCCATGGACAACGTGTGCACCCCCCACGAAACCATCGTAAAGAAGCAGATCCAGTACACCACCGTCGGTGAGGCTCACGCGTACTGGGACGCCAAGGCGAGCTTCGACTACAGCAGCACCATGTCCAGCCAGATCGGTATCGCCACCAGCGCCAACGGCAAGAACTGGAGCATCACCGGCAGCGCAAGCGAAACCAAGACCACCGGACACTCAACCGGGTATTCAGGCAAGGGTCCGTACTTCGCCCGTCAGTGGCGCGTGCCCATCAACTACGCCTACGTCCGGATCAAGCTGACCTGCCTGCACAGCCCGACCAGCTACTCCTACGAGATCCGCCCACTCGGCTACAAGGTCCCCTCCGGTGGCGCTGTCGGCGAGTACGGCAAGGATGTCAGGAAGTACGATGGATCCCACGGCTACACCAGCGCACCCGACAGCCGCCGGGGCCTTGTGAGGCCGGGGACGTACTTCTCCCTCTCCTCGGGGCGCTCCATGACCTATACCGTGGGGGCCACTGTCTTCGGTATCGGCATCAACTCGCAGACGATATACAACGGCACCCACACCCAGAAGATCGAGGCCGGGAACAAGTCCGAGGACCACGCCATCTGGGGAGCAAAGGGAACGCTCTATGGTAAGCCCGGCGCGTTTTACTCGTACTAGCCGAATCGTGCTGGTGGGAGTCGCCGCCACCCTGCTCAGCTCCTGTGGGAGTCCGGCGAGTTCCGACCCTGCGACAGGAAATGCTCTCACGGCGGCCGGGCCTCCCGCTTCGGGTGTCCTGGGTGTTCCCAACGCCAAGGTCGGAAGCGTCTGGAGATTCGCCTTCCCGCTCTTCAGCAACAACTCGAAGACGACAGTCCGGATCACGTCGGTGCGGCTGGACAGCATTCCTTCCGGCGCGAAAGTCGAGGGATACCCCGTCTACTCCATGAAGGATACGAACGGCTACATCCTGGATAGCATGGAGGGAGATAAAAATGTCCCAGGATCCAGAGATATGACCAAAATGCCCAACTATGCTGGCAAACCCATCGTGATACGAGGTCACCAGGACAGTGGCGACTACTACGCGATGGTCAAAGTCAAGATTGTCGGGCACATCAAAAAGCACCTCAGCGGTTGCCGCGTGAACTACACACAAGGCAACAGCAAGTACACCCAGAAGGTGCACTGCGAATACGCACTCGACATGAAGTAACCACCACAGGAGCTGTGGTGCGGCTGTCTCCCGTCCGGAGGCAGCCGCGCCACGAGTCCACGTGTGTGCCGGCTGGCAAGTACTACGCGGCCATGCCATGCATAGCCTCGGGCCCTACTGCAGGCGTCTCGGTGTTCGGCATCAGCCCTTGCAGGTCATTTATGTTGCCGCAACCCACCACCGGGCCGCTTCCAGGCCAAGGTCTACTGACTTCGGCTCGGCAGGGTGGCTTTGGGTCGTCGAGGGCCAGGCTGGTGCCGGCTATGAAGCCGTCGAGGGTGTCTGGCTGGTGTCGAAGGCGCTTGAGCCTGTTTCGTACGAGGGTCTCGAGTCGGTCTACAGGCTGTCCCGTATGTACGTGGGTGCATGGCCAGGAGGGCAGCAACTAGCAGTGGGCACCGGTGACTTCGTTCACGTTCGAGTACTCGGAGAGTACAGTTGATCTGGCAGTCATCGACGAGCTGAGCCAGGGCTGCGAGGACGACGGTCAGAGGCGCTTACAGGGGGCAACGGTGTTCGTGGCAGTGGCAATTGCGGCCGTGGCGTTCGTTCTGGCCGTTGCGATCGTCGTTCTCCTGCCCCGTGGACGTCGGCAGACGCGTTACGCTCCCGACGCACGTCGGATCGAAGCGGCGGCGGCCCGGAGGGCTACACGACGCGTGCCGACGGGCCCCTACCTTCGTCGGTAGCCAAGGGGACAGTGCCGTAGGCCGGCCGGTACGGCGATCACGGAACGGTACGAGTGCCTGCTGAGATCACCCCGGCTACGGGTTCCCGGTTAGACGATCTTGCTGTGATTGCTTGACGTTCTTTGCCGAACCATTGTGCCGTGAGGATCTGGGGAAACTGGCCCCGCTGTTCAACAGGGCGGGGGGAGCCTGCATCGTGACGTCCCTACGGGCAGTGCCGGAAATTGGCGCAATACGCCACCGCCGGTCCGTGTCACCGGCCGCGGCGAAGACGTTCCCTGCGCACCTTACTGACTGGTCCCGGCGCGCCTTCACATCTGGTCATAGCCCCCTTCGGGGAGAACCGGGAAGGACGGGCCGGCCCTGCGGGCGCAATCGGCCGGGGTACTGCTCGGAAACCGACGGTGCGTACGGGTGGCGTGAACTGGTACTGAAGGACCCTTAGTTGGGGGCGCTCGGATGTGCCGTTGTCAGTGGTGGCCACCAGCATGGTGTGCGACAGGGGACGTGACGACCAAGCTGGGGGGGACCACATGCCGTTCGTGCGGCCATACGTGCGCTCTGACGGGACGCCGGTGCGCGGACATACCCGGTGGGCGCCGGGCGCGCGCCGGGAACTGACCATCTTCGCCTTCGCTGCACTGGTGGTGCTCGGGTACGGCAACAGCGCGGACGCCGGTGACGCATCCGGTACCCGGCCCCAGCCACAGGTCTCCTACCCGATTCGCTACGACCGTGCCGCCACCGGCGAGCAAGGCCGTGCCGTGCCGAGCCCGACAGTGTCGTACCCGATCAGGTTCCACACCTCCACCACACGCAGGGCGGGGCCCACGCCGACCGTGTCGTACCCGATCGACTTCTCCCACCTGGGAAGCGGACGGTGACCCGGCGCAGGCCCGCCCGCCGGTCGCGTCGCAAGCAGCAGGACGACATCCAGTTCGTTCTGGTGGCGGTGATCGCGGCAGGGGGGATCGCTCTCGTGGTGGCGGTTGTCCACTGGCTGTTGGTGCACTGGTGGCTGCTGCTTGTGGCGGCTGTTGTCGCCGTCCCGGCCGGCATCGTGTGGTGGCGTCGGCGGGCGGAGCGCATGCGCTGGGAACAGGCCCGGGCGCGCGCTCTGCGCTACGGCCTGGCCCAGCTGGACGCCCTCTCCCACCGGCAGTTCGAGTTCGCCGTGCGGGACCTGATGCTCCGAGACGGCTGCACAGATGCAATCCAGGTCGGCGGGCAGGGAGACCTGGGCGCGGACGTGAAGGCGACCGACCCGCTGGGGCGCCGCTGGGTGATCCAGTGCAAACACCGCCGCGGCGGCGAGCGCGGCGCCGCGGTGGGCACCCCGGAACTGCAGGTCCTCAACGGCACGGGCCGCCCCGTCCACAGGGCCGATGTGGTGGTGATGCTCACCAACGGCAGGATCACCCAGCCCGGCCGCACCTTCGCCCGCCAGCAGCGCCTCCACCTCGTCGACCGCCAACTGCTGGGAGCCTGGGCGTCTCAGGGCCGACCCCTGTGGGAATTGCTGCCCGCGCTGCCCGCGCCCCGCAGGCCCTCCTCGCTCTCCTGACCGGATCCACCGAAGGCGCCACCGCTACACGCCGCAGGCCCTGCGGGCTCGCTGTCCGCAAAGGCTGGCGGGACCGTGCAGCCTGTTATCCGTAATCGGGTGAGGCCAGGGGAGTTGAGGTGATGGGTGATTCCCGCTCGCCGGTTTCCTCGGCGGCTCGGCCGGGCTGGCCGGCCGAGCCGGACTGCCGTACATCCTCCAACCGCCGCGTTCAGAGTGGATCCGAGGCGCCAAGGAGTGGCCCTCAGCACAGTTCCAGCGGGCGCGTACCGGGAGACCGCGCACCAGCCGTCTGTCGCCGCACAGTTCGACCTGGGCGCCGCGCGCGGCGCAGCGCCCTTATGCGACGCGTTCTGCCGTGACGTGAAATTCCTCGTCACCGGAGAGCGCGAAAGGCGCGCCTGACTTCGGCAGACCGCGAGTCGGCCGGTGCACGACCTGGCGGCGTACGCCACGCTGCCTGACCAAGGTGGGCACCGGGACGTCGGCGATCGCACTGCGTTGGCAAGCCACGGCATGGTAGAGGGCTAGACCGCTGGGTGACCGCAAACGAATACCACCGGCATCACCCGTCTCTGGATGCAAGCAGTTGCTGGCAATCTGGCTCGGCTCCCGCGGGCCGCGGCCTCCGGCGTCTGTGGACAGAGTCTGCGGCGGTGGCCTGGTGGCGGAGCAGGCGATGCCCCTATGCCGTGGCAGTTTCGGGCTGGCCCTTCTCGGTAGAACCTGCCTCATGCCCTGGTGCACCGGCGGCCGTGTAGAACACCGAGGAGCCCTGCTTGGTGCGGTGAACACGGCTCTTGGCCACCAGGTTTTCGAGGGTGGTGCGCACCACCTTCGTGTCGATGGCACGCTCGGTGTGCGCTTGCCGGAGCGCCTCCGCGATCTCCACAGCGGAGCGCGGCTCACTCTGCTTGACCACATGCTGGTGGATGAGATCCACCAGCTTGGGCTGAGCTGTTGTCCCGGCCGTCTTCTTGCCCTGGAGCCCTTGTGCCGGTGCCTTCTTCGCCGGCCGGCGGCCGCCGGATGCGGGGGCGGCTTTCTTCCTGGGGGAGGGCACTACGGCGCTGTCGGTGCGGACCGGTTCGGGAGCCGTGGTCAGGGCGCCGAGTGCCTGCTGCATGTTGACCAGCACGGTGTGGTCTCGCTGCAGAGCGGTCAACTGCTCTTGCAGTGCAGCGAGTTCCTCGGTGACACGTTCCTGCTCCTTGACGTTGCGGTCGAGGTCGTTGGCCACTTGGCTGATGTACTGCGACGTCAACTCGGTGCTATGAGCCGTGCTTTCGGGCATGTCCGTCTCCTCGGGGCGTGGCCGGATCGAATCTTGCGGACACACTGCGGCAGGTTCGGAAAGAAACATCGCCCGCTGTGTGCCCCGGTGTAGCGATATTACGGGTGGGAAACCCTGATTTCTCTGTGCGGACGACACGTTCTGCTCCGGGGTGCATGAGGCCGGCAGGAGAGTGCCGTCAAGAGATGCCTGGTCATGTGTGCCGCGGCTCTGCCTCTGCCGCCGTCCGGGACGTGATGAGTTCCCAGAGAACATCCTCGGTGTCCCAGTGTTGACGCCAAGCCGTCAGCACCCGTAGAGCGACCAGCCGGTCGAGCAACTCGGCGATCTGCTGCCGAGAGTGACCGCTGAGGCGGGTGAGCACCTCCATGTCGACGGCGCGTGGGGCAGGGCCGGTGATGTGCGTGGCGAGGATCAGAGCGATCAACCGCAGCGCAGGCGGCAAAGCCGTGGGCAGATGCAACGGAGCAGGCCGAAGCGCCCACTGGGCGGCCCTGCAGCGCGCACGTCTGCCGGGCACTTGGTCCAGGACGGTGGCGTCGAGCAGTTCTACCTCCACCTGTGGGGGCCTGAGGTCGGGACACCTGAGCCAGGCTCCCTGGGCGAGTTCCTCCCAGACCTCCCTGCGTCCGCGCAGGCGCATGCCGCGCAGCAGGCCCGCGGGCAGCCGGGCGTGACCGCGGGCGTCGGCGCGCAGTGTGCACTGGACGGCGAGGAGGCGGGCCGCGGGGGAGGTGAACTGAGGAAGCGCAGCGGCGAGGTAGGTGAGCGCCTCCCGTACCCGCAGGTGTTCCTCGGCCCCGAGCCGGTGCGGGCCACGCACAGGCGCCGGCGGGGTGGGGGAGTGGGGGCTGCCGAGTTGCGTGTCGGGGACGACGGCGGTGTGGCTGGTCGCGGCCGCGCAGGCCGCGCAGGCGTCGGCGAGCCGCCAGACGCGGCCGCCGCGGCCCTGGGTGAGGGCGAGCAGGACCGGGCCCGCGCAGCCGCGGTGGCGTGGATGCCAGCGGCAGCCCTGGGCCCGGCACTGGCAGGTGCGCAGATGCCCGGGCAGTGCGTCGGCGCGCGCGTGGCAGGCCAGATGGGCCAGGGCGGCGGACCGTGCGGAGGCGGCCTCGCATGCGGGCGTGCGGGCGGTGCACTGTGCGCAGACCAGGTTGGGCCTGCCTGCCCGCGAGTGCAGTTCCACCGTCCAGATGCGCCGCACCGCGGCACCGCCGAGCCTCATCGGCCGACCGTCCTCCTGCCCTGTCCGTGCCATAGGGCCGGAACGCCTACGGTCAGGCGTTCCGGACGGACGCACGCTAGTGCAGATCCCTGCACCAGGGGCGCGCGATCCTCCCCCGGGAAGAAAGTGCAGAAACCCGCACTGACGGGGCAGAGGTCTGCACCGTCGGATGGTGGGGTGACGATCATCCCGCCCGACCCCAACCTGAATGCGCTGCGCGTCGAACTCGTGCGGCTGCGGGGCGAGCGCGGATGGACCTACGACGAACTCGCTGAACGCAGCAACCTCGCCCGGCGTACCCTCATCGACCTCGAACACGGCCGCAGCACCGGGAACATCACCACCTGGCACGCGCTGGCCCACGCTTTCGACGTCCCCATCGAACGCTTCCTCACCGCCCTGTGTGAGGGACACCCCGTCCCGGGCACGCCTCAGCCCTGACCCGGCCGCACCGCCAGCCGCTCACCGGACGCGGAAAGAACCACCCGCCCGGGCGAGACGGCATCGAACGACTGATCCGCACCTCGGGCAGGTGTTCCCAAGGGTGGGGCTGATCGTGTGACATCACCGAAAGCCGCCACCGGCTCTCGGCGCGTCACCTGGCACGGTCACCGCCATGCGCCCCTACCCCGTGCCCACCGACCGCCACTGGGACGGCAGCCCCCGCCGCGTTCCCCGCCGCCGCGGTCTACAGATCACCCCGACCAGCCCCAGCCGGCTCCTGCGCGCCGGGCAGAGCGGCCGCTGCCGCCACTGCGGAAACCGCATCGACTGGTACCCCCGCCACGACGACCGCCCCATCGCCCTGCACCCCGTAGAAGTCTCCGTCGTCGGCACTCCCGCGTCCTGCCGCTGGCACATCGGCGGCGGCATCGCCCATCCTCACGACGACGGCAGCGCATGGTGCCGCATCCCCCACGCCGCCCTCTGCCCCCAGCAGTCGCCCCGCTCCCACACCGGCCACACCCGGCTCACCTGGCTGCGCCGCGACCTCGCCGTGCACTCCCGCCGCCTCATCGACACCGGCGCCTTCACCCCCCAGCCCTGCCCCAAAGCTCCTGCAGCCGCGCCAGCCGACGAGGCCGGACAGCCCATCCGTCCTGTCGTCCGGATCCTCCTCGTCCCCTACCTCGGCCGCAGCCCCCTGGAAGACATCCGCTGCGTCGCCCAGACCCGCCAACGCCGCCGCTGCACCCTCACCGTCCTCGCCCCAGGCCACCACCTGGCGGGCCGCTGGAGACTCCTGCCCGCAGGCCCCAGCCGCGGCCAACTCACCCTCCCCGACACCACGATGGCCGTCTACGACCTCAGCCACCTGCCCTACGCCCACCAATTGCGCTGGCGCGCCCAGCACTGCCCCACCCACGTGAGTGGAACCGCTCCCGATCTCGCTCTCGCCGACTGGCAGGTCTTCGACCCCCTCCTGCACGCGGTACACATCCACGCCCGCCTGCCCCATACCCCGGCACACCGGCGGAGAGATCGGTGACGACATACCACGCCCTGGAAATCGTGCTGACACGACCCCTGACGGCGGCCGAGCTGCGCCGTGCCGCCCAGGACTGGCCGCTCGCAGCCAACCACGACACCAGCCGCCTCATGACTGTGGCAGGCGGCAGATCCCCTGAACGGGCCGTCCACCGCCTGCATCAGCGGCTCACCGGCCACCTGCCCATCGACGTGATCACCACCCACTACCCGGACGCCCACGGCCGCGTCCTGCTCAACGTCGACTTCCCGCCCGACGCCCACACCACCCTGCAACAAAACGCCCGCCGCGCAGGCCTGACCCCTGAACGCTTCGTACGAGACGCCCTCCACCGCGCCCTGGCCGAGCACGCCGACCGGGAAGCCGACCGACTCGACCACGCCGTACGCCAACTCCTCGACAGCACCAATCCCGCGCACCTGCTGTCGGCCGTCGGGCACGCCCTCACCCGCCCCCTAAAAGGACGCATCCCGTGAACCCCACAGACGAACAGGCGGCCGCCGCCGACGCCTTCCACGCCGGCGACCACCTGGCCCTGCAGGCCGGTGCCGGCACCGGAAAGACCACCACCCTCGCCCTCCTCGCCTGCACCACTACACGCCGCGGCCGCTACTTCGCCTACAACCGGGCCATCGCCCAGGACGCCCGCACCCGCTTCCCCAACACCGTCCAGTGCAAGACCGCCCACGCACTCGCCTACGCGGCCGTCGGCCACCGTTACACCCGCCGCCTGAACGCACCCCGCCGCCCCGCCTGGCAGACAGGCCAAGCCCTCGGCATCACCAAACACCTGCGCATCGGCGACCGCGAAGTCTCCCAACGCGCCCTGTCCAACACTGTCCTGCGCACCGTCACCCGCTTCTGCCACACCGCCGACGAGGCCATCACCCCCCACCATGTGCCCCCACTGCGCGGCCTGGACGACCCCGCCCTGCATGCCGAACTCACCGCCCACCTCGTTCCGTTCGCCCGCAAAGCCTGGACGGACCTGCAGCACCCCGACGACGGCGCCGTCCGCTTCGACCACGACCACTACCTGAAAATCTGGGCCCTCACCCGCCCCCGCATCGACGCCGACTTCCTGCTCCTGGACGAGGCCCAGGACACCAACCCCGTCGTCGAACAGATCTTCCTCAGCCAGCGTGACCACGCCCAGCTGGTCATGGTCGGCGACTCCGCCCAGGCCATCTACCACTGGCGCGGCGCCAAGGACATCATGACCGGCTTCGACGGCACCCACATGGCCTTGTCGCAGTCCTTCCGCTTCGGACCGGACCTCGCCCACGAGGCCAACCGCTGGCTCCACCTGGCCGACGCCCCCATCCGCCTGACAGGAACAGCGTCCGTACGCACCGAACTCGGCACCGTCACCCAGCCGGACGCCGTGCTGTGCCGCACCAACGTCGGCGCCATGGCCCACGTCATGACCCTCATGGCCACCGGCTACCAGGTCGCCCTCGCCGGCGGAGGCGACAGCCTGCAGGCCCTGGCCCTCGCAGCCCGCGACCTGAAAGAAGGCCGCCACACCCACCACCCCGAACTGATCCTCTTCCCCTGCTGGGGCGACCTGCAGGACTACGCCGCCCACGACCCGGCCGGCCGCGACCTGCAGCCCCTGGTCAACCTCATCGACACCCACGGCCCCGACGCCATCCTCACCGCCCTCGCCCACCTCGCACCAGAACCCCAGGCCCAAGTCACCGTCTCCACCGCTCACAAGGCCAAGGGACGCGAATGGCCCTGCGTGCTCATCGCAGGTGACTTCGCCCGTTCCAGGGGCAACGCCGCCAACGAGCGGACAGAGACCGCGACGCCCCTCGACCCTATCGACGACGCCGAAGCCCGCCTGGCCTACGTAGCCGTCACCCGGACCCGTCAACGCCTCGACCTGGGCGGCCTGTCCTGGATCCACGATCACCCCGATGGCAGCCCGCCCAGTTACAGCGGCTAACACACATGGTCCGCGGCCGGGTTGGTCATCCTCGCCGGAAGCCGGACTCACTGTTCGCCGACCGCGGGTACGACCACGACATCTACCGGGATCAGGTCCGCGCCCGCGGCATCGTGCCCGCGATCGCCCGCCGCGGCACCCTGCACGTCACCGGACTGGGCACCTACCGCTGGCTCATGGAGAGGAGTTCTGCCTGCCTGCACGGCTTCCGTCGCCTGCGCATCCGCTGGGAACGGCGAGCCGACCTCCACGAAGCGTTGCTCAAACTCGCCTGCTGCCTCATCACCAATCGGCAGCTCAGGGCATTGCGCTTACACCGGAACCGCTGGGCACTCCATGGATGTCCGTGGGTCATGCCATGATCCGGCCTCATGAGTGACCGATCGCTTTCGCCTGCCTGGCTGGCCTCGTGGACAGACAGAGTTTCCGGGACTCTCACAGCCATGACAGGCGAGTTCGAGCATCGGCATGGCTTCCCCTCTGGGACCAACCAGGTCCGGCCGGCCGACCACGACGATCAAGCCGCGGCTCACACGCTCGCCCAAGTCACCCCTACACCAGCTGACCTGGTCACCTTCTACGAGAGTATCGGCGATGTCATCTGGGCGGACGTCGGCAACGGCTACTTCCTCGATCCGGCCGCCGACGTCCTGCTGCGGCTCCAGGAGCACGGCGTTGTCGACGTCGGCACGGACCGAAAGACCCGTGGCCTGGTAATCGGCTCGAACGGCGGCGGCCTGATCTACGTCGCGGGGCCCGATGGGGCCGTTTACCGGACGCGGACGGCGTCGCTGGACGAACCGGAGTTCGACAAGGTGGCCGATGACCTCCGACAGTTTCTGGAGCTGCTGGAGCGCTCCCTGACAAGGTTCAACGCCGACGGCGATCCCGGACACCTGTAATGGCTTGCAGGGAATCAAGGTGTTGCTTCCCGTTCTGGGGATCGTTGGTGTGGTATGCGCATCCCGGACGAGACACGTGACCAACTCGCTGTGAAGCTCGCGGTGTTGTTGCCGCATTTGGACGAGCGGCAGCGGCGGCTGTTGATGGCCGCGGAGGCGCGTGCTCTGGGGCATGGCGGCGTTCGGGCTGTCGCGCGGGCGGCTGAGGTCAGCGAGACCACGGTCCCCAAAGGGCGTGTTCGAGCTGGAGGGCGGTGAGGCCCCGCTGGGGCGGGTGCGGCGTCCGGGTGGAGGCCGTAAGCGGGTCGCGGATCTGGATCCGGGGCTGCGGCCGGCGCTGTTGGCGCTGGTGGAGCCGGATGTGCGGGGTGATCCGATGTCGCCCCTGCGGTGGACGGTGAAGTCGACCCGCTCGCTTGCGCGGGAGCTGACCCGGGCCGGACACCGGGTCAGTGCCGACACCGTCGCCGGCCTGCTGCGCGAGGAGGGCTTCAGTCTGCAGGCCAACGCCAAGACCATGACCACACCCGGGACGGTGCTCGCTCGTCCCACAGGACCTACGCAGCCTCAGGCCCCGGCACCGCCGCCACGTTCTCGACGGCTGCCTTACGTCGGCCAGAGGCTCGACTACGAATCTGTGGTGCCGCCCTTGACCATTGGCACGCCTCTTGCGGTCTTTGCTGCCGTCCATTTCACTGTGCGCGTCTTCTGGTTCTTGGTTTCCCACTGCCGATCAGCACACCCCATCGTGCGTGCCTGTGCTGCGCGGTCACGCCGAAGGAGCAGTCGCGATGGGTGCCGCATTTCTTTGGTTGTCTCTGAGGGAGCCCAGCTTCAACGGCCCTTGCCAGGAGAAGACTCGACCGCTGACCAGGGTGCAAGCCGTGCTGTCGACGCGCGGTAGGAGACACACCGGGTCCCGTTCCCGTTCCGGGGGACGGCACGGGCTCAGCAAGAGGCGTGGAGGCGTGAGCCTCTTCGCGGAACCTGCCTCCCACCAGTAGGAGAGTGAGATGACATGACCGACACCCCACCCACCACGCCGACGCCCTTCGACCGCCCACAAGGGCTGGATTCGCCCATCGTGCCGAAGATCATCAAACTCGCATCCCGGATCAATGTCGCCGTCTATCGCGCCACTGGCGGGCGGATCGGCGGCAAGTGGAGGATCGGAAGCGCCTTTCCCCGAGGCGTGCCCGTCTGCCTCGTGACCACCAGGGGGCGCAAGAGCGGCTTACCGCGGACCCTGCCCCTGCTCTTTCTGCGGGATGGAGATCGTGTGGTTCTCGTGGCATCACAGGGCGGGCTGCCGAAGAACCCCTTGTGGTATAGGAATCTTCAAGCAGATCCGCAGATCACCGTCCAGATCCGCAGCAGTGTGCGTCGCATGCTCGCCCGCACAGCCGAACCTGCCGAACGTGCAGCGCTGTGGCCGCGGCTTGTAGCTATGTACGCCGACTTTGACCAATACCAGGCGTGGACAGCTCGGCAGATCCCGGTTGTCATCTGCGAGCCGGCCCCGTAGGCGACACTTCGCTCATACGGGAGCGGCGTCGGCCAGACCGTCGAGCGCCTTGATGAAGGCCGCCTGCTCGTGTCGGTCGCAGACGACGAGATTGGCGAGGCACGTGAACTCGTGTGAGGCGAAACGGCGGTCCATACCTCAATACCGGTAACTTATGGTTTTGGTGTTCGCTTGACCCGTTTGGGTTTGGTGGCACCAACGATGGTGACGGCCGGGACACTTGGGCGGTCTGCAACGCGGTGGGCGGCGCGTTTGAGGGGCCAGCTGGCGACTTTGCGTTTGATGACGCGGGGGTTGGCCCGGCGGCGTCGCCGTGGCAGGAGGCGTTCGAGGAGTTCAGCGTGGGTGGCTTTGACCGCGCGGGCGAGTCGGCCGGGGGGAAAATGCCGCCTGGTCGGTGACCTGGCGGCGCACGACGCGCAGTGAGCGGGTGAAGGAGATCCGGTCGGGGTCCCGGTCGGCTTGTCGTGCGGCCTGGTGCATCAGGTGCCGGATGGCGTGATGGACGAGCAGGAAGCCGTAGAGTTCCTGCTCGGCCCCGTCAGGGTGCTGCGAACGCAGTACCAGGTGCGGCCCGCCGAGGTGGGTCTTGATCTCGTCGAGGGTGGACTCGAACTCCCATCGCTGGGCGTAGAGGGCGGCCAGTTCCGCGGCCGGGGCCGCCTCCGGGTCGAGGATCGTGGTGATGAGCCGGTAGACGCCCTCGTGGCCGGCGATGGTGTATTCCACTGCGCGTACTGGCACTCCATGACGGGTGTGGTGGATGTCGCTCCGATCGAAGATCTCGGTGAGGTAGGAGCCGTCCGGCAACTGCTCGACCACCGGCAGCACGAGGTCTTTGCGGACTCGCCACAGCAGGTCCGCCCCCGTGGCCGCGGCTGCGCGCCACAGGTCCACGCTGTAGAAGCCGCGGTCGGCCAGCAGCAGCATTCCCGGCTGCAAGGACACCAGGACCGCCCGGGCCAGAGCCTGTTCTCCGGTGCGCAGAGCTCCGATCGCAGTACCGAAGACGGCGTGGGTGCCGCACTCCACCAGGCCGACCATGCGCAACTGCGGGTAGCCGACGTCCTGTTCACCACGCCCGGAGCGGGGCGGACGGCCGAACGCCTCCACGTTCGCCTTCGTGTCGGGCAGGTCGAATGTGGTGCCGTCGATCGCGGTCAGCCGCCAGTCGCGGTAGAAGGCGCCCTGAGTGCCCGGTGTGGCAACCGGACGGCACACCCGCGCGAACAGTTGCCGCAGCGGCGCCACCCCCAGCCGGGACCTGGCCTTCCAGATCGCCGCCGTACTCGGCACCACCCACGACGTGCGCCAACGCCGGGCATCCTGCAGACCCGCGGTCAGCAGCCGGGCGACCTCCTCATAGCTCTGCCCGGAGAACAGGCACATCGCCAGCACGAAGTAGACCACCAGCCGGGCCGGTAACAGCCGGTTGCGCTGCTGCACCCGACCCGTCTCCGCCAACACCTCGTCCACAAGCGACTGAGGAAACGCCTGGGTCAGCACCCCGACCGCGACCCGGTCCGACAACCGCTCACCAGATGACTTCAACTGACCCGCTCTTGCCACGCCAACAACAACGACCGGATTGCCCCTAAGTTACCGGTATTGGTCCATACCTGGAATGCTCGCCGGGGTGTCGGTGCTGTTCTGGCTGGGCTGGTGTGGCGAGCGAGTGTACGACGGCACGGCGGCTCCGGCTTGGTGAAGCGGCTGCTCCGCCGGACTCGGGGACCCCGGCCTGCTCGAAGATGGCGATCGACCGGCCGATCGCTCGCCGCGATGCCCACCGCCGGGTGAAGACGCTGTGGCGGATGCTGTACGAGACGGTCGCGCGGGCGGAGGAGATCCTCGGCAACATCGAGGAGCTGGACGTGGCCGACCGCCGGGCCTCGGTGAAGGAGAAGGGCGCCCGACCCCCTACGCGCCGCCGCGGTGCCCCGCGCAAGGAGTTCGTGATGGAGCCCCAATATTGGGCGCCGGCCCCGCCTGCCTGCTGCCCCGCTGACCAAGGCCGCACCTGCGGGCCGGTGTTCGTTACCTGCCGCCGCCCCGGCCCCGGAACTGTCGTCAGCCCACGCGGCGTCTGCGCTGACAGCGGGCCGGCCCGGCTGTCGTACGGGCAGGCCCGCGCCGTCCTCGACCGACGGCCGTCGGCGGGGTGCCCGGGCACGGGCTGGGGCCTGCACGAATGGAGGCACTCCGGCCTCACCCACCTCGGCGAGGCCGGGGCCGGCCTGCCGATGCTCACGGTCAAGTCGCGGCACAAGAAGCCGGAGAACGTACGGCGCTACTTCCACCCATTGGCGGAGGTGAATCGCCGAAGTCACGGCCTGCTCGCCCGGTGATAGCGGGCGCTGAGTGGTTGACCGCGTCTTGGCGGTTTGGCGGTGCGGGCCAGGGCGGCAGGGGTCTTCCTGCCAGTTGGCCTGGGCGGACAGCGTTGCGGGTGGGGTGCCAGGGACTGTGGGGTTACTTTGTGCCGACTGTCCGCAGCGCGGCCAGGACCAGCGTGCGGGTGACGGTGATGACCTCGGCGAGACGCACCTGTTCCTGCGGCCCGTGTGCCCACCGCACTTCGCCGGGCCCGTACTGGAGCGTGGGGATACCCTGCGCGCTGTACAGCCGTAGGTCGCTGCCGTATGGCGCGCCCTGCTCACCCGCCGGCCTGCTGCCGGTGATGTCGGCGTGGGCGTGACCGACCAGCGCCGCCAGGGGGTGGCCGTCCGACATCCGTCCGCTGGCGAACTGACCGCCGGGCCAGGTCACGGTAGCCGGGTGGGCTCGCAGCCAGGGGTCGGCGGCGCAGGCTTGGGCGATGCAGTTCTCCAGTTCCGTGCGGGCGTCGGCCGGGTCCTCGTCCAGCCGGACGCCCAGTCGTCCTTCGGCCACGAGGAGGTCGGGGACGCTGCTGGCCCAGTCGCCGGCGTGGAGCGTGCCGACTGACAGCGGGTAGGGGATGGGGTAGGCGGCCATCAGCGGGTGGGGATCGCAGTTGCGGGCGGTTTCCAGACGGGCCAGTGCGCGGTGGAGGGGAAGGTAGGCGTCGAGGGCGCTGACCCCTGCGTAGCGGGTGCTGCCGTGGGTTGCCCGGCCGGGGACCTCGATGCGGAAGGTCAGGGCTCCTGCGTTCGCTGTCATCAGTGTGCCGCTGGTCGGCTCGGCGATGATGCAGGCGTCGGCGGCATGGCCGCGCCGGAGGGTGCCGAACGCGCCGAGTCCGCCGTCCTCCTCGCTGACGACGAAGTGGGCCGCGAGACGGCCGCGCAGTCTCACCCCGGTGGTGCGGATGGCAGTCAGGGCCGCGAGCACGGCCGCCAGCCCGGCCTTCATGTCACAGGCGCCGCGGCCGTGGACAGTGTCGCCCGTGACCCGGGGCACGAACGGATCGCCCGCCCAGCGCGCCCGGTCGCCGGGCGGCACGACGTCGACATGGCCCTGCAGGACGAGGCTCGGCCCGTCGCCGAAGTCGCGTGTGCTTCCCACCAGCCCCCACGCCTCGTCCCGCGGGGCCTCGGCGCCCGGGTAGGCGGGGTCCGCGCGCAGTTCGGGCAGGTTCATGGACCACAGGTCGACGTCGAGGTCCAGTCGCTGGAGATGCCGGGCCAACAGGTGCTGCAGCTCGGATTCGGCAGCGCTGCCCGTCACGCTCGGCACAGCTATCAGTTCCAGCAGCGTCCGGGCGACGGCGGCTTCGTCCACCGCGGCCAGCGCGGCGGCTTCGGCGTCGCTCAGGGATGCGGTCATGGCAGTACTGCTCCTGGCAGATCGACGTCAGGTCGATCCGGACACTATGGCCGCCTTCCGGCGCAAACAATCTCCATTTCCTCCTTTCCACCAGCAATTACTTGCAATATTAGGGGTGTTCTGGTGGATCATTGCGCTCTCGATCGGTTGCTGGATACTCCGGAGGTGCCCTTGGACCCCATCGATGAAGCGGTCATCCGCTGCGTGCAGCAAAACGCGCGGGCCACGTACGCCGAGATCGGCAAAGCCGCCAACCTGTCGGCGTCGACAGCCAAACGACGACTGGACCGGCTCGTCGCCACCGGAGCGATCCGCGGCTTCACGGCCGTTCTCGATCCACAGGTGCTCGCATGGCGGACCGAAGCGTTCGTCGAGGTCTACTGCCGAGGCAACCCCACCCCCGCGGAGCTGCGCCGAGCTCTGGAGGACGTCCCGGAGGTCGTCGAGGCATGTACCGTTTCGGGCGCCGCGGACGCTGTGCTCCACCTTCTCGCCGAGAGCATCACGCATCTGGAACAGGCCATCCAGCGGGTCCGCGCGACCGAGCCGGTCGAGCGCACGGAGAGCGTTATCGTTTTGTCCCGGCTGATCAAACGGCCGCATCTGTGACCGCCGTCGACTGGACCGCCACCGGATTCCGGTCGGAGCCCGACGGACCCTTCTGTTGACAGCGAGACGGCCGGGCTGCTGGCTATTGGTTTGCGCGTGGCCAGGCCAAGCGGTCAGGCCTGCCTCACTAAGCCGGCGAGGTCGTCACACTCCTCGCCCCGTCCAACGGTGCCCCAGGCGGTTGCTCAATCGTCGCCGGTGGCGTCCGAGGCACGCAACGGACGCAGGTCGCCGGGCGGGTCGGGAGCCGGAAGGAGTACCGGCCGACAGATTGATGTGGTGACGCGAGGACGGGGAGAGGCGGGCGACGTCCTCGTCGCGGGTGTCGAAGCCGTCCGCCCGTAGCTGGTTGACGGCGGCATCCCTGTACCTCGTGTTGAAAAGGACGACGGCGTGGGTTTCGCCGCCTGCCGCGCGGGGTCAAGCCGGTCGCGTCGGAGCCGTGACGGCCGCTCTGTGGCCCGAGCGAGGAGAGAGGGCCAGAGGGGTAGGGTCTCCCCGCTCGGGTCCGCCGATGAGGCTGTGCGGATTCCTACGCCGCGCTTATGTCCCGCTCTCCGACCGAGTGTGCACACTCGCGTGCCGGCTTCTGGCGGCGGCGCAGGAAGCACGGCAGGGGCAGGGCGAGGTTGACGAAGCCTTCGGCCTGCATGGCGGCGAAGCCGATGCGGGGCAGGTCCGCGGAGGCCCGGTAGACGACGAAGCGCGGCTCCCAGCGGGGCTGGAACTTGGCGTTGAACTTGTACAGCGACTCGATCTGGAACCAGCGGGAGAGGAACACCAGCAGTCCGCGCCAGGCGCGCAGCACGGGGCCCGCGCCGATCTTCTCGCCGCGGGCGAGCGCCGAGCGGAACATCGCGAAGTTGAGCGAGACGCGCGTGATGCCGAGCTTCGGGGCGGCCTGGAGGGCGGCGACGATGAGCAGTTCGTTCATGCCGGGGTCGGCCGAGCGGTCGCGGCGCATCAGATCGAGGGAGGCGCCGTCCGTGCCCCAGGGCACGAAGTGCAGGATCGCCTTCAGGTCGCCGTAGGGACCCGGCTCGGGATCGGCCTTGTGGGCGGTGGCGATCAGGCAGTCGCCGTCGGCGGGGTCGCCGATCCGGCCCAGGGCCATGGAGAAGCCGCGCTCGGTGTCCGTGCCGCGCCAGTCCTCGGCCGCCTGCCGGATACGCTCCAGTTCCGCCTCGCCGAGGTCACGGACACGTCGTACCCGGGTTTCGTAACCGGCCCGCTCGATGCGCTTGACCATCTGGCGCACATTGCGCATCGCGCGTCCGGCGAGCGAGAAATCCGCCACGTCGACCACCGCCTCGTCGCCCAGTTCGAGCGCGTCCAGGCCGGTCTCGCGCGTCCACACCTCGCCGCCCGTCTCCGAGCAGCCCATGACGGCCGGGGTCCAGGAGTGGGCCTTGGCCTCGTCCATGAAGCGCTCGATGGCGCCCGGCCAGGCCTCGACGTCGCCGATCGGGTCACCGCTGGCGAGCATCACGCCGGACACGACGCGGTAGGTGACCGCCGCCTTGCCGCTGGGCGAGAAGACCACGGCCTTGTCGCGTCGCAGGGCGAAGTGGCCGAGAGAGTCGCGGCGGCCGTGGCTGTCCAGCAGTGCCCGCAGGCGTGCCTCGTCGTCCTGCGTCAGGCGCGCCGCCGGGTGCTCGGGCCGGAAGGCGAGGTAGATGGTGGTGACGGCGGTGAGCAGGCCGAGGGCGCCGAGGGAGAAGCCCACGGTCCAGGAGGTGGTGGATCCGGTGTAGTCGACGGGGCCCTCGAAGCCGAACAGCCCGTACAGCACGTGCGTGATGCGATCCGCGAGGCTCGGATCGCCGACCATCCGCTGGCCGTGGACGCTGACGATGACCAGACCGATCAGGATCGAAGCGGTACCCCACAAAAGGAAGTTGGAAAGGGCGCGCCAGCGGCTGCGCGGGTCGGGCAGCGCAGCGAACTCACCTCGGTGGCGGATCAGGAGCGTCAGCATGGCCAGGGAGATGAGCATGCCGAAGGCCGAGTGCCGGTAGGTGAACTGCGACACGGCGCCGGCCGGAAGCAGTACGACGGCGGCCCGCCAGGCGCGGCGCTTGCGGCGGCGCAGCCCGTGTGCGAGCAGGAGCAGCAGCAGACCGGTGCTGAGGGAGAGGGCGGCGGCGAACGGGCCGAGCGCGCCGGGCAGTACCTCGGCGACGGTGTGCGCACGGCTGTGCCGGAAGCGCGCGAAGACGCCGGCCAGCACATCCAGCAGTCCGATGAACGCACAGGCTTTCGCGATCAGAGAGGGAACGGCGTCGGGGCGCGGGCCGAGGGGCAACCGCCGCAGCCGGGGATGCGGCCTGCACGCGGCGAGAATGTGGGACAGACCGTTCACGGGCCCACTCCGTCCTGCTGCCCCTGGTCATCGGGGGAAACGCAGGGCCGTTGCAGGCGCCAGACGTTGGCTGGAGGCAGGTTGGCCCACACGGTCCAGCGGCCGGTGGCGTAACTGCGCTGGTAGGCGGACATGATTTCGTTCACCGCGGCGTAGCGGTGCGCTTCGGTGCGTGACGCGGTCAGGGCACGGACTCCGCGCGTGCCGACGTGGGTGAAATAGGTCAGAGTGCCCCCCGGATGCAGCAGTTCCATGGAGCGGGCCATGATGCGCTCGACCTGTACCGGCGTGAACCTGGTCAGCGGCAGCCCGGAGACGATCACGTCATAGCGGTCGTCAGTGTCGAGGTCCTCGACGCACGTCTGGTGCACGGTCACGGGCCGCGGCCCGCCTGCCGGGGCGGGGTTCGTGGCAACGAGGTGGCGCAGTTGCGTGGCGGAGCGCGGATCGGCTTCGACGACGTCCAGGCGGCTGCCCCGGGGCAGTTGGGACATGAGGGAGCGAGTGACCGCTCCGGTGCCAGCGCCGGCTTCCAGCACTGCCAGCGGGCGGGGTGCCTGGATCCGCACGGGTTCGGTCAGGGCTCTGGCCAGCGCGTTTCCGCTTGAGGCGCAAGCGCTGGTGGGCCGCAGATCGCGGGCCGTTTCGATCAGGAACATCCAGCCTTCTGCGTGACGCTGCGCCAGGACTCGGTCGTGGGAGGTGGTCCAGCCGTTCATGGGTTCGACGGTAGAAGCTGGTGTTTCGCATCGGATCCGTCGTTCTGCGACGTTGACCCCCTACGAAAGTAGGGGCCACCGGCAGGGCAGATGCCGGACAAGGTGCCGCGGCGGTTCCTCCCGCGTGCGGGCCGTCGTCGATCAAGCTGCTCCGAGGCGTTGCTGATCTGGCACCTCGTGGCGCTCGACGTACCCGGGACATCTCGCCGTGCCAGCGATGAAAGCCCTCGTGCCGGACCGCAGCCGCCCGCGAGGCCTCGCGTTACCCCCCCATGGAGGCGCCCGGCTCCTCGTCGGGCATCCGCGTCCCTGAGGAGGTGAAGGCCACCGCGAGTTCACGACGGGCTCGTAGGGCACACCGCCCATCCGCGACTCCACCGAAGGGCTCCCTTCGGTGCTTGCGTCAGATCGGCCAGCTCCGGGGTTGCGATGACGGCCGCAGCGGAACGGACTCCGGAAGAGGAGTCGCCGCCGCCGGTGACAACCCGTCGAGGATGAGGGAGAGGTAGCGGCGCCAGCCGTCGCTGGCCGGGTCCATGGTCCACAGCAGGCTGAAGAGCATGGCCATGATCCTGGGCATGTCGTCCGGCACGAGGTCGGCGCGGATGCGTCCGGCCTCCTGGGCGCGACGGGTGAGAAGGGTCAGCGACGCGTAGTAAGGGCCGATGGCGTCCGAGATGACGGCGCCGGCGTTCCTCGCGGCGGCCAGGGTGTGGTGCTCGCGGGCGGCCATCGACATGGCGGCGTCGATGACAAAGGTGAGGGCGCGCAGCGGGTCGTCATCGAGGAGTGCCTCTTCGATGGCGGGAGCGATGTACTCGGCGATGCCCTGCTCTAAGGCGGCCTTGGCGAGGACGGCCTTGCTGGGAAAGCGCCGGTAGAGCGTTCTGATGCCCACTCCGGCGTGCTGGGCGATCTCGTCCAGTTGCGCGTCGGGGCCGCTCTCGGCGAAGACCTCGCGGGCGGAGCGCAGGATCCGCTCGGCGTTGCGGGCTGCATCGGTCCGCAGGAGTCGCTCGGAATCGGTGGCCACGAGGACAGAATATCAAGCGGCAGTTGACTGCCACTTGCATGAGGGGCACCATGGAAGTGGCAGTCAACTGCCAGTTACTGCTGCACGTCGGCAAGCGGATGATCCGATGAGTGGCGGACTCGGAGCTGCGCTGTCCGCGGTCCACGAGACGTGTAGTGCCTCTGCGTTCGCCGAGCGGTCAGGACGGCTCACTCACCACCGCCTCGGCGGCTTCCCCCACGACGCTCCAGGAGGTTTCTTGTCCACCACGACCGGAACCGATGACGTCATCGGTCTTCCAGAATTTCCCGCTGACCGCGACCCACGCTGCCCTCTGGCCCCCGCCCCCGAGTACCGGGAATGGCGTGAGAGGGGCGATCTGCGCCGGGTGAACTTCAGGGGCCACGCCGCCTGGGCCGTGAGCCGACACGAGCACGTCACGGCCGCGATGACGGATCCGCGGATCAGCGCCGAGGTCCCGATGCAGCAGATCAGCATGGGCCCCGCCACCCAGATGTTCGTCCGGATGGACGACCCCGAACACGCCCGGCTGCGCCGCATGCTGACCAAGGACTTCACGGTCAAGCGGGTCCAGGCCATGCGCCCGCGGATCGAGGAGATGGCGAACGATTTCATCGACACCATGGTCGCCTCCGGCAGCCCCGCGGATCTGGTCCAGGCGTACGCGCTGCCCATTCCCTCCCTGGTCATCTCGATGCTGCTGGGGGTGCCCTACGACGACCACGCCTACTTCCAGGACATCACCTCCGTCCTGATGAGCCGCACCGCCACGGACGAGGAGAGGCAGAAGGCCAGAAAGTCGATCTTCGGCTACCTGCTCGACCTCATCGGAAAGAAGGAACGCGAACCGGACGACGCCCTGATCAGCCGCGTCACGCGCGAGCACCTTCAGGAAGGGCAGCTGAGCCGTGAGACCTTGGCGATGAACAGCTTCATCCTCCTCAACGCCGGGCACGAGACATCCGCGAACATGATCGCGCTGGGCACCCTCACGCTGCTGGAGAACCCGGACGCGCTCGCGCGGATCCGCGACACGGACGACCCGAAGGTGATCTCGGGGGCGGTGGAGGAACTCCTGCGCCACCTCACGGTCGTGCACAGCCTGGTCACCCGCGTGGCCAGAGAGGACATCGAGATCGGCGGCCAGCTCGTCCGCGCTGGTGATCTCCTGGTCATGAACCTCTCCGCAGCCAACCGGGATCCCGGCTTCGTCAGCGACCCCGACCGCCTCGACATCGACCGCGACGCCCGCGGACACGTGGCCTTCGGACACGGCGTGCACCAGTGCCTCGGACAGGTCCTGGCCCGTGCCGAACTCGAGATCGCCCTGCCCGTGCTCCTGCGCCGGCTGCCCGGCCTGCGGCTAGCGGTGCCACCGGAGGAGATCAGGTTCCGCAACGACATGAGCATCTACGGCGTCCACGCGCTGCCGATCGCCTGGTGACACGACCCGAGCGACCTGCCGCACGAGGATCACGGGTACCCCCATCCCACGGGAGAACGAGCATGCCCCCACCGAGCCCCCGGCTTCTCCCGGCTGGCCGTACCCGGCCCGCACGCTCGATTCGTGGAGGAGCCGCACCCGGCATCAGGGTCAACACCGCGTTCGCCGCCACCGGCACTCGCGGCTTCCCCGGCGACCGCACAGAGCGGCGGCACGTGCGGCCGCTCCGTCGATACGGCGGCCCTGGTGATGGCGAAGCCCCATACCCGCAAGCCGCCTCGCACGGCCTGCTCCGGCGCACCACCGCTCGTCCTCACACCTCACAGGAGTAACCATGAGTACGGCGACCGACCAGACCCAGCCGAACGACGGCACCTGCCTTCCCGACTACCCCGGCAGCCGTTCTCCCCGCTGCCCCTTCGACCCGCCCCCTGTACAGGCCGGTTGGCGGCGCACCGACGGGCTGACCCAGGTGCGGCTGGGCAACGGCCACGCCGCCTGGGCGGTCACCCGGTACGACGATGTCAAGCAGCTACTGGGCGATCCGCGGCTCAGTGCCGACGGACATCGCTACCCGCAGCTGATGGAAACCCAGAACCACGGTCAGCCGCAGGCGTTCCCGCGGATGGACGACCCCGAGCACTCCCGCATCCGGCGCACCCTCACCGGCGAGTTCACGGTCAAGCGGGTCGAGGCGCTGCGGCCGCACGTCCAGTCGCTGGTCAACCGGTTCCTGGAGGAGATGATCGCCGCAGGGTCGCCGGCGGACCTGGTGCGCGCGTACGCCCTGCCGATTCCCTCCCTGGTGATCTCGACGCTGCTCGGGGTGCCCTACGACGACCACACCTTCTTCCAGACACGCAGCGCCACGCTGATGCGCAAGCAAGCCCCGCAGGAGGAGAGGCAAGCGGCGAGCGGTGAATTGTTCGGCTACCTCCTGGACCTGGTGAAGCGCAAGGAGCGTGAGCCGGGGGACGACCTCATCAGCCGGCTGGCCACCGAGCGGGTGGTCACCGGAGAGCTCACCCATCGCGACGTCGCCATGAACAGCATGGTCATTCTGCACGCAGGACATGAGACCACGGCCAACATGATCGCGCTGGGCACGCTGGCCCTGATGGAGAACCCCCGGCAGGCCGACCGGATCCGGGACACCGATGATCCCAAGGCGGTCGCCGCCGCCGTCGAGGAACTGCTGCGGTACCTGACGATCGCCCAGGACATGCTCGTACGCGTGGCGACCGAGGACCTTGACGTCGGCGGTCACCTCGTACGGGAGGGCGAGATGCTGGTCTCCGGGTTGCCCTCCGCCAACCGGGACAACAGCGTCTTCGAGAGCGCCGACGCCCTGGACCTCGACCGCGACGCCCGCGGACACGTGGCCTTCGGATACGGCGTCCACCAGTGCCTCGGACAGTCCCTCGCCCGCGTGGAACTGCAGGAGGCGCTGCCCGCGCTGCTGCGCAGGCTGCCGGGCCTGCGTCTGGCCGTACCGCTGGAAGAGGTGCGTTTCCGCCACGACATGGTGGTCTACGGCGTGCACGAGCTGCCGGTCGCCTGGTAGATGCAGGGCTGCAACTCCTGAGGAACCACGTTCCGAAGCCTGATTTCACCACCCCCTGAAGAACCGAGGACAAAAACCATGCGTGTGGAGCTGGACGAACCGAAATGCGTCGCGGCCGGGCAGTGTGTAGTGGCCGCCCCCAACGTGTTCGACCAACGGGACGAGGACGGCGTCGCAGTAGTGTTGGCAGAGCATCCCGCCTCCGAACTCCTCGACAGCGTGCGGGAGGCCGTGGCCGTCTGCCCGGCCGCGGCGATCCGCCTGACCGAGCTGTGAAACGGATCGTGGTCGTCGGCGCCTCGGCCGCCGGTCTGGCCGCGGCCGAGACACTGCGCCGGGAGGGCTACGACGGCACCCTGACCCTGATAGGCGACGAACCCCACCCACCCTACGACCGGCCCCCGCTGTCCAAACAGGTCCTGTCGGGGGAGTGGGACGCCGACATGACGGCCGTGCGCACCCAGGAGGACCTCGCTGCCCTCGGCCTCGACCTGCGGCTCGGCGTGGCCGCGACCCGCCTCGACCCTGTCACGCGTGTGGTGCGGCTGGCGGACGGCAGGACGGTGCCGTACGACCGGCTGGTCATCGCGACCGGTGTACGGCCACGGCGCCTTCCCGGTGACCATAACGCCCACGTCCTGCGCACCCTCGACGACGCGCTCGCCCTGCGGGAGAGGCTGAAGCCGGGCAGCCGCCTGGTGGTCGTCGGCGCCGGATTCCTCGGCGCCGAGGCCGCGGCTGTGGCGTGCCGGCTCGGCGTGGAGGTCGTCCTGTTGGAGCCCGCCCCGGTGCCGTTGGCCCATGCGGTCGGCATCGAGGTCGGGAGGGTACTTTCGCAAGCTCATCACGACCATGGTGTGGACCTGCGCACCTCGGCCACCGTGACCGAGGTGACCGGGCGCGGTGTGCGCTTGGCCGACGGCGAACTGGTGCACGGGGACTTGGTGTTGGTGGCCATCGGATCGCTTCCCAACACCGATTGGCTGGGCGGCAGTGGACTACCGGTGGCCGACGGCCTGCTCTGCGACGAGTACTGCCGTGCCGCGCCGAACGTGTACGCGGCCGGGGACGTCGCCCGCTGGCACCACCCGCTCTTCGGCACACCGATGCGGATCGAGCACCGCACCAACGCGGCCGAACAGGGCATAGCCGCCGCCCGCAACCTGCTCCACCCCGAGACCCGCAAGCCGTTCGCACCGGTTCCCTACTTCTGGTCCGACCAGTACGACATGAAGATCCAGGCGTACGGATATCTACGCGGCCACGACGAAATGGCCATCATAGAAGGCGACTTGACCGAGCGCCGGTTCGTGGCGGCATACCGCACCGGCAGGACGCTCACCGGAGTCCTCGCCGTCGGCATGCCGCCCAAGGCCATCCGCTCGTGGCGCCAGGCCATCGCCGTCGGCACTCCCTGGCACGACGCACGGGTCACCAACGCGCAATAGACCAGCGCGCACAGGCTCACCGCCCCAATGAGCAACCCCCACCTGCTCCTGCGGCTTTCTGATCCCACTGACGTCAGCCCATTCCGTTGCGGCCGTTCTCAGCCCGCACCCCCACAGGGAAGGCTCACTCATGTCCAGAACACACCCGCCGACCGCCCGGGCGCAGAATCCCCCGTCACTACGGCTGGGTGTCGTGGTGGCGACTCTCGCCTTCACCGGGATCGCCGGCGCGATGACGCAGACCCTGGTGATCCCGATCGTCCCCCTCCTGCCCCGACTGCTGGACGCCCAGGCCTCGGACACCGCCTGGGCCGTCACGGCCACGCTGCTGTGCGGCGCTGTCTCCACACCCGTGACGGGCCGGCTCGGCGATATGTACGGCAAGCGGCGCATGCTCCTGACCGGTGTCGGCCTGCTCGTGCTGGGCTCGGTGATCTGCGGGCTGAGCGACTCCCTTGCTCCGCTGCTCGTCGGACGGGCGCTGCAGGGACTGGCGGCGGGCGTGGTGCCGCTGGGCGTGAGCATCATGCGTGACGTACTGCCCGCCGAGAAACTGCCCGCGGCGACGGCTGCGATGCTCGGCTCCCTCGGCGTCGGCGCAGCCCTGGGCCTGCCCGGCGCCGCGGTCATCGCCGACAACTTCGACTGGCACATGCTGTTCTGGGTGTCCGCGGCTCTCGGCGCGGTCGCCGCCGGGCTCGTGTTCCTGCTGGTGCCCGAGTCGAAGGTGCGCACGGGCGGGCGCTTCGATCTGCCGGGCGCGGTCGGCATGGCGGTGGGCCTGGTCTGCCTGCTGCTGGCGGTCTCCAAGGGCGCCGACTGGGGATGGGGAAGCGGTACGGTCCTCTCCCTGTTCGCCGTGGCCGTGATCGTGCTGGTGCTGTGGGGCTGGTTCGAACTGCGCGCCCCGCAGCCCATGGTGGACCTGCGCACCACCGCACAACCACAGGTACTGCTCACCAACCTCGCCGGACTGGCGCTCGGCCTCGCCCTGTTCGCGATGAACCTGGTGCTGCCACAGCTGCTCACGATGCCTGAGGCCACCGGCTACGGTCTGGGCAAGTCCCTGGTCGTCACCGGCCTGGTCATGGCTCCGCAGGGTCTGACGATGATGGCGGTCTCCCCGTACGGAGCGCGCATCACCAAGAGCAAGGGGCCGAAGGCGACCCTCATGACCGGATCCGTGATCGTGGGAGCGGGCTATCTCCTCACCATGGTGATGATGTCCGGCATCTGGCAGGTCATCGTGGCCTCCTGCGTCGTGGCGACCGGAGTGGGCTTCGCCTACGGCGCGCTGCCCGCGCTGATCATGGAAGCCGTGCCGGTGTCCGAGACCGCCGCCGCCAACGGCCTCAACGCCCTCATGCGCTCCATCGGCACGACCTGCTCCAGTGCCGTCGCCGGCCTCATCCTGGCCCACATGACCACCGACTTCCACGGAATGCACATCCCGACGGAGAACGGCCTGCGCGCCGTCCTGGCCCTGGGCGTCGGCGCCGGTGCCCTCACCTTCGCCTTCGCCTGCTTCATCCCCCGCAGGCCGCAGGCGGATATCACCGCCCCGGCGGAGCCGGACGCCGTGAAGGCCACGGGTGCGGAGTAGGACGTATGTTTCAGCCGACATCCGGCCGACGGCCACGTGAAGGTCGGTCGGCCCCGCGCTCGGCGCGGAGCCGACCGACCCGATGGACTACCGCGACGACCGATTCGGATCGTCAGCCGGTCCGATTCCACCGCCTACTGCCACTGAGTACGACAGACGGCGGTGACCGCGCTTCCGTGACAACCCACGCCCCTGCCGTGTCGGACCTGTGCCCGTCGGTGTCACGAACGGCGTCATGCCGTCGCGACCTCCGGTCGTGCTCAGGGTGTCCGTCGAGTCTCAGGCACGCCAATGCACTTTGAACACCCACGCGTGCTGTCCCGCCTTGCGTGCGGCTTCGGGGACGTCGATCACCAGGGCCCCGTTGCTGAGGGTCCATGTCAGGGGCCGGCCGTGGCCGAGCATCGTCACCTTGTCGCCGCTGCGGATCGGGATAGGTGCTTCGACGGTGAGCTTGGTGCTCGGTTCGGCCAGAGAGTGGATGTAGAAGGCTTCGTCCGGGCGGACGGTGAAGCGCAGGTCCTCGCCCAGTTCGGCCATCCGGGACCAGTACGTGGTGTCGTAGATCGCCTCTCCGTTGGTACGCAGCCAGCGGCCCGTCTCACGCAGCCGGGTCTGCATGATCTCGGGGATGGTGCCGTCGGCACGCGGGCCGATGTCGAGGAGGAAGTTGCCGTTCTTGGAGACGATGTCGACGAGGCTGTGCACGACCTGTTCGGTCGTCATGTAGGCGTCGTCCGGAGTCGCCTGGTTGTAGCCGTAGCTGAAGGGGTCCAGGCCGCGGCTGGACTCCCACTTGGCGACGACCGTGTTGTCGTACGTCGCGTACTCGGGGGTTGTGAAGTCGTGGAAGGCGATGCCCGAACGGTCGTTGACGGTGACCTCGATGGGCCGGGCACGGTTCTTCGCGTGGTTGAAGTACTCGGCCAGGACGTTCAGGCTGTCGTTGGCGCCGCCGATGTCGCACCAGATGAGCTCCGGGTCGTAGCCCTGGATCAGCTCCAGCATCTGCGGCGCCTGGTAGTCCTTCACGAAGTCCTTGCCCGCGGTGTAACCCGTGTACGGCTCCGGCTCCTGGGTGTACGGGTTGCGCGGGGCATGACCCATCCAGGGATTGTCCGGGTTGAACCACTCGGGCATGGAGAAGTAGAGCCCGCGGTGGAGTTCGGGTGTGTAGCGGCGGGACGCATCGAAGAGTTCCTTGATGAGGTCCCGTTGCGGGCCCATCTTCACGGAGTTGCGGTCGGAGACCTTCGTGTCCCACAGGGCGAAGCCTTCGTGGTGCTTCGAGGTCAACACGTGGTACTCCGCTCCCGCGTCCCGGAACAGTTCGACCCAGGCGCGCGGATCGAACTTCTCCGCCGTGAACATCGGGATGAAGTCGTCGTAGGCGAAGTCCTCGCCGTACTTCTCGCGGTGGTACGCGAAGACAGCGTTCCCGGGATCCTGCATGTGGTTCCAGTACCACTCGGCATACTGCTTTCCGACCGGCGACCAGGCGGGCACCGAGTAGACGCCCCAGTGGATGAAGATGCCGAACTTGGCGCCCTGGAACCAGTACGGAGCCTGGTGGCCGGAGAGAGAAGCCGCAGTGGGCTGGTAGTCGGCGACGCCGAGGGTCAACCGGCGCTTCTGCGAGGCGACTTGGGCTCCGCGTCCGGTGACGATCACCGAGCCGTCCCGGGCAGTGCCGGGCGCGGTGCCCGCACGGTTGCGGATGCCGACGCGGATGCGGGCCTGCTCTCCGGGGTCCAGGCGGCGGACACGCGCGGCCTCGACGGTGCGCGCTCCCGGAACCTCGACGCGCACCGACACGCCGTCCGCGGCCAGGACGGCCACCGTCCCCGCGTTGACGACGGTGGCTTCAATGCTCTGGGCGCCGGACGACTCCAGGAGCGAGTTCGTGGACCGGGCCGCGCGCAGGGCCAGCGCGCGTCCCTGAGCGGCAGGTTGCAGGGACAGCGCGAACACGTGGAGCGAAGCCTTGTTCGCCTGTGCCGGGTTGGTCACCGGGAGCGTGATTGCCACGGCGTCGCGCTGTGGGTCGAGCCACAGCTCGGACGTGCCGATCCCTACGCGGTGTTCGTCCTTGGTGCCGTCCGGTGCGTAGCGGTACGGCACCGACAGGGAACCGCCCGTGGCATACCAGTCGGATCCGCCGAGGGTGGCGGTCGTGGTCGAGCCGTCCGCGTAGTGGACCGTGGCTCTGCCGGAGGCGTTGCCATAGCTGCCCGCGGTGAGGAAGACGGCCGAGAGGTAGCGGCCTTTGGGCAGTTCGACGCGCTGGCCGAGTGCGACGACATTGTTCTTCGCGCCGGTATTCGAGGTCGGGAAGACGAAGGGCGTGCCGTCGACTTCGACACGTCCCGTGGGAAGTTCCTCGCCCGGGAACGTGTAGCCCGAACCGTCGAAGTCACCGCCGCGCGCGGAGGCGGTGTCGACGCCGTCGTTGTCGTACAGGGAGTCGAGCGGGACAGGGACGGGGTCGGGGACGGGAGCCCACTGCCCCGCGTGCTCGGTGAGTGGTTCGGCGGCGTGTGCGGTGGTTGAGGTGAGGGGGAGGGCTGCTGCGGCGACTCCGGCTGCGGCGCCCAGGACCTGACGTCTCGGATACGTACCCATGAGCGGCTCCAATACATCGGATGTCTGATGATTGAAGGGAGTCACGATCCTGTCAACGGTACGGACAGAGAGGAGAGTTGGAGAAAATCATCGGATGGCATGCAGGGCGGCTCGACTGTATGTCCTGTTCGGACAGTTCCTGGTGGATCTCAGTCGCACCACCGTGCGCCATGACGGAAGGTCCTGCGTCCGGGCGGGCTGAACCGGGCCGTTCCCATCCCGCCGGTCGCACGCTGGCCCCCGTCGGCTGGGCCGCGGCTTCTTGCCGAAGGCGAGCTGATCGGCCAAGAGGGACCGGACCTGTGCGGGTGGCTGACCAACGCGCCGGTGAAGGAAGGGCAGGCCGGCTGCCATGTACTCGACGGGTCCGGAGCCGGGCGGGGCGAACCCGGCAAGCCCGTGCCTTCAGGTCCTGGCTATGCGGAGCGCAGCCGCGATTCCGCATTGGGCAGGTCGTGCGGCGGGCCCAGTGAGGTCAGGTCGACGGCGCGCAGCGCCTCGCTGTCCAGGACGGCGGCGACCGCGCGGTCGCGCGCTTGCCGTACATGAAGGGTGGCCAGATCTCTGGCAGCCGCGGAATCCCCGGCGGCGATCGCCTCAACGAGGCGCCGATGGGCCGACTCGTTGCCGCCGGATCCCGCCGCAGAACCGATCACGTCGAGGGCGTGGTAGCGCTCCATCTTGAGCAGGACCTCGTCGAGTACCCGCTCGAGCTCGGCATTCCCGCTGAGGACAGCGATGCGGCGGTGCGCCCGGTAGTGGTCGGTGAGCCAGGCGGCCGGATCCTCCGCACCACGCTCCTCCTCGCGGGCGCAGAACTCCTGCAGCGCCGCGATCTGCTCGGGCCGGCGTGCGCCGTGCCGGGCGGCGAGGGCTGCTGCCTCCGGTTCGAGCCACAGGCGCAGCTCGAACAGATCCTGCATCCCGCGCAGGGTGACCGGTGGGACCCGGTAGCCCGAACGCGGGATGACCTCCACCCAGCCCAGCCTGCGCAGCACTGCCAGGGCCTCGCGTACGGGTGCCTTGCTCATCTGGAGCCGCTGGGCGATGTCCGCCTCGGAGAAGGAGGCGCCGGGCGCCAGATCGCCGTGGATGACGCGCTGGCGGATCTCGCTGACCGCGCGATCGCTCATCGAGCCGCTGCCGCTACCCGAGTCCATGCAGGCTCTCCTTCTAGTATGAGCAGCACGCGATTCTGCTTGGGTCAGACTTTATCGCGAGATCGTGATGTCGGACCCGCTGTGCCGGGGGGAGACCCCGAGAGGGGCCGAGGTCGTTCCGGCACCCCTCCAGGAGTCTGATGCTCCCCGCCTGGGGAAGTCCGTCCGGGCGCAGCCTGAAATCCGTCGCATGGCGCCGGAACAGGCCTGAAGGACCCGATGAGGCGGGCACTCCGGTATTCCGGTCAGTCGGCGTCCAACGCGTGCCGTACCGCTTGCGGTGCGACCCAGACGCCGTTGATCTTGAGGGAGGGCAGTGCGCTGCGCAGGTGGAGATATGCGGCTTCGCTGACGTTCGCCTCGCCTTCAAGGCCCAGCGACTGCAGTTCGGTGAGTGACGCCAGGGCGGTGACCACCTCGTCGTCGACGGGGGTGTCGCCGAAGCCGAGGGTGGTCAGACCCGACAGTGCCGTCAGTCGGCGAAGTCCGGCGGGCGTGGCCTTCGGCGCGGTGATGCTCAGGATCCTGAGGCCTGTCAGCTTCGCCACGTGGACGAGTCCTTCGTCGGTCGTCTCCGGCATGTGAAGCCACAAGGTGGTCAACTCCGGGAGGTCGGCCTCGGCGAGCTCGGCCAGCCCCGCATCGGAGACCGAGGGCGTGTTGAGCATCAGGCAGCGCAGACCGCGGGCACGGGCCAGCTGCGCCACCCCGGAGTCGGTGACCCCGTCGGCGGTCACCCAGAGCTCCTGGAGCTGTGACAGGCCGGCGACCTGCGTGACGAATGCGTCGTCTGCCTCGGGAATGGTCAGGTGCACCTCGTCGAGCCGCGTCAGACCCGCCAGGGCGGCGGCTGCCTCGGCGGTGGATCCGACCAGCGTCTGGGCGTTCACCGAGAGCCTGGTCAGCCCGGTCAGGTGCGCGATGTCGGCCAGGCCGGCCGAGCTGATGGCCGGTGCCGCGATCAGCAGCTTGTCGATGCCGTCCGCTGGGAGTTGGCGCAGGAAGCCGAGGTCGACCGGGTTGGCCGGTGCATCCGGGTTCTCCTCGTTGCCGGGCTGCTGGAGCATGAGCCACACAACCCGGTCCTCGGCGACCTCGATCGTGCCCTGCGCCGCAACGATCTCGCTCTCGCCGCGGTCGGGTATCCATCCGTCGAAGATGGCGAGCTTGCCGGGCAGGTCGTCGGGGAAAGTCAGGATGCGCGGACCGCGCGGGGTCCAGCCGGCGGGGACCCGGGGTTCAGGGCCGTCTTCGTCACGGGGAGCGACCGCGGTGGCTTCTCCCGTCGAGCGCACTTGAAGCAACGGGCGGAGCTGCGATCGCAGGTCGTCGGCGTCACGGCCTCCGACGAGCCTGGCCACCAGTTCGCCGCCCGTGAACAGGAGCAGTTCGGGGATGCCGCTGATGCCGTACTTCTCCTGCGTCTGCGGCGATGTGTCGAAGTCGATCTTGACTACGTGCAGGCTGTCGCCGAGCTCGGCGGTGACCTGCTCCAGGTGCGGGCCGAGGTACTGGCACGGCCCGCACCACTCGGCCCAGACGTACACCAGGACGGGAACTTGGGACGCACCCATGATGTCGTCGAGTGAGTTCTCGTCGATCAGGGGGATGGCGGTTGGGTTCGACATGCGGGTTCTCCAGGGGCGGGGGGTTGTCAGATGGGTGTCAGCTGGTCGTGGAGGAGGTCGGAAGGGTGTGCTCGCTGCGTTCGATGGCGGTCACGCTGCCGCCGAGGTAGGCGTCCGCGACGCGCTGGTCGGCGCGGATCTCCGGTCCGGTGCCGCAGCACATGACCTGTCCGTCGACCATCACCGCGATGCGATCGGCGAGAGCCATCACCAGCGGGATGTCGTGTTCGATGACCACGAGCGTGAAGTCGAAGTCCTTCTTGAGGTTCCGCAGCATGACGCCGAGAGCCTCCGTCTCGCGCTGCGCGATGCCGGCTGACGGCTCGTCGAGCAGCAGCAGGCGAGGGCGGAGCGACATCATGCAAGCCAGCTCGGTGATACGGCGGGTTCCCGTGGACAGTTCGTGGATGGTCCTGCCTCGGTAGTCGCCGAGACCGAAGTAGTCGATCAGCTCGTCGGCCACGGCCTGGCGCCTGCGGGCGGTACGGTCCATGCCCAGCACCGAGGCGGTCACGGGGGTTTGGTGCTGCCGTTCGAGGGTGAGCGCGAGGACCTCCCGCACGGTCATGGTCGGGAAGAGCGAGGAGTCCTGGAACGACCGGATCAGTCCGCGTCGGGCGCGCTGTTCGGGGGCCAGGCCGGTGACATCGGAGCCGGCGAAGTGCACGGTCCCGCCGTCCGGTACGACGAAGCCGCTGAGCATCTCGAAGGTGGTGGTCTTGCCCGCTCCGTTCGGCCCGATCAGGCCCAGGGTCTCGCCTTCGACGACGTCCAGGGTGACGCCTTGCACGGCGCTGACTCCGCCGAAGCTCTTGACCAGACCGTCTGCCCTGAGCAGCACCTGCCCAGGTACGCGGTCCGCCACGTCGGGCCTCCTCAGCACGGGCGGCTGAGGACGCCGCGATGCCGGCGGCCGTTCGGACAGGGCGGTCCGCTGGCCGTCATCTGTCTGCTCGGTGTGGCGGCGGGCCGGGGCGGTGGCGAGCGGGATGCCGTACATGCGCCCGATCCGGCCGGCCGTCCAGTCGCGGACCGGGCGCAGCAGCGACACCAGACCTCCGGGCAGGCACAGTGCCACGACGAGGACGCCGGTCGTGGTGGCGGTGCTCGCCAGGCCGGAGGACGGCAGGAGCAGGGGGGCGCCGATCACCCAGAGGCTGCCGATGAGCGCGCCGCTGAAGGAGGAGAGCCCGCCCACGATCAGCGCGAGGGCGACACCGACGGACAGCTCAGGCGGGAAGGTGGCGGCGTCGAGGGTGAGCTGAAAGTGCGCGTAGACGGCGCCGCCGAGTCCGGCCAGCAGACCGGCGACGACGAACGCCTGGATCCGGACGCGGGTCGGACGCACCGTGAACGTCCGCGCCGCCGACTCGTTGTCGCGCACGGCGCGCAGGAGCCGCCCGAAGCCGCCCCGCCACACGTTGTGGGCCAGCAGCAGCACGAGGCAGAACACGAGCGCCGCGTACCACAGGTACGGCTGCCCGGCGGAGAGTGTGTGACCGGCGACGATCGGCTGGGCCGGGGTGACGCCGTCGCCGAGCAGCCACGAGTGCGGCAGGATCACGTCCGAGGCCAGCATGGCGAAGCCGAGCGTGGTGACCGTGACCATCAGGCCCCGGGTGCGCAGCGCGGGCAAGCCCAGCACCAGCGCGCAGGCGCCAGCCGCCGCAGCTGCGGCCAGCAGACCGAGCGGGAAGCTCGCGGTGTGCTCGACGACGTAGTAGGACGCCACCCCTCCGACGCCCGCGACGGCGTACTGCCCGAGGGTCAGTTCGCCGGCCAAGCTGGTCAGGATGCCGGCGGAGGCCGCGACCATGGCTCCGGAAAGGATCACGGTGACGTTCACCGCCTGCGCCCCGGAGGTCAGCCCGAACCCGATCACGGCACCGGCGACGGCGAGCAGCACAAGCTTCGGGCCGTGGCGCACCGGCCACAGCCGGGCCAGGTCGGGCGGCAGCGGCGGCATCGCCGCGACGCCGACCCAACTGCCCTTGGCCTCGGTACGCCCGCCGGTGCGCGGTTGCATCATCAGGGCGACGAGCAGGACGACGAAGACGACGACCTCGGCCGCGTGTGAACTCGGGTCCTTCCACAGCACGACCTGCTGGACCATGCCGAGGAAGATCCCGGCGGCCATCGCGCGCGACAGGTTCTGCATGGCGCCGACCACCGCAGCGCCCAGGGCGGGAAGCAGCAGGACCGGGGCTGTCGTATTGCCGTTGGCCGAAGGGGCCGCGGTGAGGATCGTGGTGACGGCCGCGATCGATCCTGCAATTCCCCAGGCCAGGGTGGACATGCGGACCTCGGAGATGCCCGCCATGCGGGCAGCGTCGGGATTGCACGCGACGGCGCGGATGGCGACGCCGTACCGGCTGCGGGTCAGGAACACGGTGAGCGCCGCCACCAGCAGCGGGCCGATGACCAGCAGCCCGGTGTAGCTCTGGGTGACCAGCAGCGGGCCGATGCTGAACTGGGGAAGGCCGGCCGGCAGTGTCGGCTCTCGCAGGTTGCCGCCGGCGTCGTAGGTGAACTGCAGCAGTTGGCCGGCCCCGTCGGACAGCAGTACGCCGGCGCCGATGGTGGCCGCGGTCACCATGCCGCGCGGCGCCTTCGCGAGCCGGCGCACCACACCCAGGTTCACCAGGGCGCTGGCCGCGAAGCCGACCACGGCGCTGAGCGCGAACGCCGGCCAGTACGGCAGTCCGGCCACTTGCACGAAGACCGGCAACGATGCCGCGGCGAAGATCCCTATCTGCGGAAGGGCGAAGTTGATGACCCGGCTGGTGCGGAACACCAGGACCAGGCACACGCCGAGCAGGCCGTAGCCGATGCCGATGATCGCGCCCAGGACCACCACGTACGGGGGTGTCGCGTACCCGAGTGCGTGGGCGAAGGGCAGTCCCAGTGCCAGGACGGCGCCGCAGCCGAGCGGTAGGCGTGACCGGGCGGGCAGGCGCCGCAGCAGCCCTGCCATGGTGTCCCGCGATGTCATGAGCGCTCCTCGGTGTCCACGCCCGGCACGTCGCCGGCGCTCGCGCCGGACAGGAAGACCGCGCGGAGCAGGTCCGTCTTCGCCAGCAGGTCGCGGCTGCTGCCGTCGAACCTGATCTGGCCCTTCTCCATGAAGTAGGCGTGTTCGGCCAGGTTCAGCGCGACGTTGACGGACTGCTCGACGAGAACCACCGCGGTGCCGGCCGCGTTGATCGCGCGGACCATGTCCAGGAGTTCGCCGACCACCACCGGCGCGAGGCCCAGCGACAGTTCGTCGATCAGGAGCAGTTTCGGGCGCAGGATGAGCGCCTTGCCCATGCCGAGCATCTGCTGCTGGCCGCCGGACAGGGTGCCGGCCTTCTGGTTGCGCAGTTCGGCCAGTTGCGGGAAACCGGCGAAGACCTGGTCGATGATCGCTTCGCGGTTTCGGCGGGACCGGCCCGCGGTGTAGCCGAAGCAGCGGAGGTTGTCGGCCACGGTCAGGTCGCCGAAGACGGCCTTTCCGCCGGGGATCTGAGTGATCCCCAGTTCGGTCCGGCGCTCGGCGTCGATGTAGGTGATGTCATGGCCCTGGAATCGGACGCTGCCCCGGTCCGGCAGGCCCAGGCCGCTGATGGCCCGCAGGAGGGTCGATTTGCCCGCGCCGTTCACGCCGAGCAGGGCCACCATTTCGCCTTCGTCGACGGCGAAGTCGACGCCGAACAGCACCTGGGTCTGGCCGTAGGAGTAGTCGATCCCCCGGCAGGCCAGGGTGGGCAGCCGTCCGCCGCCCGCGTGGATCCGCTGGACCGTCTCCTCCTCGATCACTCCCTCGATCATGCTGTCGAGGTCCGCGCGGACGTGGCGTCCGGCGCGCATGGTGAGCAGGACGCCGATCGCCGACGGCACCGCGCCGATGGCGACCGCCAGCGGGATGCCCACACTGCTGGCCAGTCCGCCGATCAGGACGGTGCCGATCGCGACCCCGCCGAGCGAGAACAGCGCCGTGACCGCACCGACGTGCGCGCGCAGGTTCGCTGGTACCAGCGACATTGTCCCGACTGCCATCGCCGGGCCGCTCAGGCCGCCGAGCGCCGTGCCGGCCAGGCTGAGGAGCACCATCAGAGCGAGCGTCGGAGCGAACACCTGCCCTGCGGACAGGACGATGCCCAGCAGCGAGATCGCGCCGGAGGCGTAGAAGATGAGCTTGGGGTCACGCTGGTACAGCCGGTCGCCGACGGGAGCCAGGAGGACGAAGGACAGCAGACCGACCACCGAGGTAGAACCCTGCAGCAGGGCCCGCTGAGCCGCGTCCAGATTGAAGCGGTCGGTGTAGTAGAAGACCAGGTAGGTGGAGATCGGCGTGGCGATCGCACCGACCATGCCCGAGATGAAGAGCAGCCGCATCGACCTGATCGCCAGGATGCGGCGCAGCGCTTCGAAGACCGTCAGCCTGGGCGGCTCGACGGCGCGTGCGCCATCGACGGCGCCGGCGTTCTCCCGGACCGCAGCACGGATCAGTTCGGTGTCCCTGGTGCCGTATCCCGGGTCCCGCAGTCCCAACGACAGCAGGAAACAGAGCAGGGCCAGCGCCGCCAGCACGAGGAACGCTCCCCGCCAGGTCAGAGCCAGCGGCCCGGACAGCAGGAACACGATCCCGGGAGCCACCAGCCCGGCGGCGATCGCCCCCATGGACAGCACGGAGAGCACCCGCACGCGCGCCCGAGGCGGGTACAGGTCGACCATCAGCGACCCGCTCACCGTTCCGTTCGCCGACGTGGTCGCGGCGTCCAGCAGGATCACCCCGGTGAGCATCAACGAGCCGGGAACGACGGCCGTGTAGCCGGTCAGCACGCACCACAGTCCCGCCGACACCAGCATCACCAGGGCCCGCGCGGCCCTGTTCTGCACATACCGGGCCACGGACAGTGGTACGACCAGCGCGATGACCTGCGTGATCAGGCTGACGGTGGTGAAGAACTGCGGGCCGAGCCCGAAGGTGCGGGCGATGTCCGGCTGGTATACGCCGAACGCCTGACCGTGGAGCAGGTCGCTCAGACTGAGCAGGAACAGCGCGACCATCGGGTACAGCGGCGCTTTCTCCTCCCGGAGCATGCGCAGCAGGGAACGCTTGTCGACCTCGCCGTTCACTCCGGCGATGTCCCTGCCCTGTTCGGCCATCGCCGCGGTCGACCGCTCGATCTCCTCGGTGAAGCCCGCCACCGAGAACGTGGTGGCCTTTCCGGGGCTCTCGGGACCCTGTTCCGTGGCGGTCATGACGCGGCTCCCGCGACGGTGAAGGTGGTCGTCCAAGAGGAGTCGCCGATCCGCCGGCCGGCCCCGTCGACGAGGATGATCGTCAGGTAGTGCGAGCTGCTCCCCAACGTCCCCGAGGACGGGACGGTGTTGATGGTGTAGCTCGTTCGGGAGGTGACGAAGATGTTCAGGCGCTCGGCCAGGTAGGCGGCGTCCGGACATCCGGTCACGCCGGCGCAGTCACCGTTCGTGACCAGTGAGCCCAGGCCCTTGCCGGGAGCCATCGGGTACTTGTCCAGAAAGATCGCGTAGTACCCCGTGGCTGCCCGTACCGGACTGCCGGGGCGGACCGCGGTGAAGTCGCGCATCGTCCAGGAGACCTTGACCGGCAGTCGCACCGTCGCGCCGGTGCCCGGGCTCACGATCGTCAGCCGCTTGTCCTGCCGGAAGGTCATCTCGGAACCACTGGCACACCCCGCAGTGAGCAGTGCGCAGCCCAGCGCGAGTAGTACGCGAAGTCGTATCGCCACGTGCCCTCCAGATCTCTTCCTGGACGTTCGAAGCCTGAACAGGCAGCGATCGGTCCAGGCGGCACGCCATGCTGCATGACTGTGAAGTTCAGAGTCAAGACTTGTTCTTCTCAGTTTCACCTGCTGGTCTTAGCACCTTCGATCCCTGTCGGGCCGGGGAGCCGACTGCCGCCGCCGAACCCCGGCAGCGGGGACACGATCCAGGAGGAACCGTGAGAACACGCAGGTCACTGCAGAAAGCTCTGGCGGCAGGCATCCTCGCCGTCTCGCTGGCCGGCTGCTCGGCCACGTCCGCCGGTACCGACACGAAGTCCTCGTCGTCGTCGCCGACGGCGGCCACGGCCATCCCGGCGCAGAACGGCCCCGGGGTGACCGCCGACAGCATCACCGTCGTGGACAACTACTACTTCGACGCGACGGCGCCGGTGGACAAGGCCGTCTTCGACGCCTACAACGCGGCCGGCGGGATCGCCGGCCGCAAGCTCGTGCGGGCCGATCAGGCCCAGGCCAACGTGTCGGCCACCGCCACCCAGGCCGAGCAGGACCAGGCGATATGCCTGGCCTACAAGCAGCGCAAGGACAGGGTCTTCGCCGTGCTGAACGACGTGACCGGCTCCGTCAAGCTCAACTCGTGCCTGAACGAGCAGGGCACGGTCGTTCAGGCGTGGTCCGGCAGCGTCGTCGACGCGAGCATGTTCCAGGAGGCCCCGTTCACCGTCGGCCCCGGCGCGCTCACCAACAAGCGGCTGGCCACCGCCTGGCCCGCCCTGCTCAAGAGCACCGGATTCCTCCAGGACACCAGCAAGATCGCCGTGGTCTCCGACGGCGTCGGCGACGACGACAGGATCGCCGCGAGCACGTTCCTCCCCGCGCTGGAGAAAGCCGCCGGCTCGACACCCCAGCTGTTCACGTACGACACCACCTCGAGCGACCAGAAAGCGCTCCAGGCCCAGGCGCTGAGCATCGTGCTGAAGCTCAAGCAGGCCGGCATCGACCGGGTCGTGTTCTTCGGATCCGGCTCTCTCGGACCGATCGCGATCACCGGCGCCAAGCAGGGACTGGACGCCCGGTACGCGTGGCCGTATTCGGCGATTCCCGCCGGCAACGGCGTCACGCCGACCATGCAGGCGGCCGTCACCGGTTACGCATGGAGCCTGACCGACTTCGGCGTCCCGGCCGCTGCGCAGCAGCAACTGCTGGCCTCGAACCCGGCGGCCGCCAAGTGCCTGTCGATCCTGACCAGGGCGCACCTGGACCTCGCTCAGAACGCGAGCACCGCGCTGCGGCTGTGTGACGCGCTCAACCTGCTCAAGCAGGCGATCGAGGGCAGCGGCAGCAAGTACGTCAACGCCCAGGCCTTCATTGCGGGCGTGGAGAAGCTCGGCACCTTCGACTCGGTCACGACCTTCCGCAGCGGGTTCGGGCCTGGCCGGCACGACGGGGCCCTCGCCCTGCGCAAGTCCGTCTACCAGCCGTCGTGCAAGTGCTTCCGGTACACCGGGCCGAATCTCCCGATCTCAGGATGAAGGAGTTCTAGTATGTTCAGATATGTAGTGTGGTATCTCCAGAAAGGGAACCTGTCGGTGATGACACATGGCTGAGGCCGCAGCCGGGGAAATCGTCGAGGAACGGCTGGACAACGGACTGCGGGTGCTCGTCGCCGAGAACCCCACGGTCGACGCCGTCGCCGTCAACCTCTGGTATGCAGTCGGCTCGCGGGACGAGAGCCCGGGCCGGACGGGCCTGGCCCATCTGTTCGAGCACCTGATGTTCCAGGGGTCGCAGAACGTGGGCGCCGGGGAGCACATGGCCCTGCTCGAGTCGTTCGGCGCCGATCTCAACGCGACCACCTCGTTCGACCGGACCAACTACTTCCAGACCGTGCCGACCAGGGCATTCGAACTGGCGCTGTGGCTGGAGGCGGACCGGATGGGCGGCCTGCCGGACGCTCTGGACCAGAAGAACCTGGACAGCCAGCGGGACGTCGTACGCAACGAGCGGCGCGAGCGCATGGACAATCAGCCCTACGGTGACGCCTTCGAGCGCATGCAGAGGCTGCTGTTCCCGGTGGGTCACGGCTATCACCACATGCCCATCGGGTCGATGGAGGATCTGGCCGCCGCGTCGCTGGACGACGTCCGCGCCTTCTTCCACCAGCACTACGCGCCGGCCAACGCCGTCCTGACCATCGCGGGCAACGTCCGCACCCGCGAGGCACTCGACAAGGCGGCCCTCTACTTCGACGCGGTCGACGCGGGAGACCGCTGGCACCGTGGACAGACTGCCGACCTGCCGGCTCTGGAGCCCCTGGACCAGCAGATCCGCGCTGATGTGAGCAGCCGGGTCCCCGCGGACGCGCTCTGGTGCGGGTGGCGTATCCCCGCAGACGGCACCGAGGACTTCGACGCGGCCACGATCGCGCTGCGGATCCTCGGCGGCGGCGCGAGCAGCCGGCTGGTCGAGCGTCTGACACGACGCAGCAGGCTGGCTCAGTCGATCAACGCCTTCCCTAACGACCTCACCGGCGGGACGGCCGTCGCCATGCTGGTCGTGGCGGCGCAGCAGGACGCCTCCGTGGCCGAGATCGAGACGATCCTGGACGCCGAGCTGGAGCGCTTCGCCACGGAAGGCCCGAACGAGGCGGAGTTCACGGCGGCCCTGGCGCAGGCCGAGCGGGAGTGGCTGGAGAGCACCGCGACTCTCGCCGGCCTGGCCGACGAGGTCTCCCGGGCCGCGTGTCTGTTCGGCACCGCCGACCGCGTCTCCGGTGCCGTCGCACGGATCCGGGCCGTCACACCGGAGCAGGTCCGCTCCGTCACCCGGACCTGGCTGCGCCCCCACCAGCGGGCCCAGCTCATCTACCGCAAGGAGCAGTCATGACCCTGTCGGCCCGGGTGCCGCGCCCGGTCTCGGGGCCGGCGGCAGCATGGAAGTTCCCCGCCGCCCATCGCAGCGCTCTGCGCTCCGGCCTGCGGGTCGTCCGCTACGACCTGCCCGGCCAGCTCCTGGCGGCCGCCGCTCTCGTGCTGGACGTGCCACCGGAGATCGAACCGGAGGACCGTGAGGGCATAGCGACCATCATGTCCCGCGTCCTCGACGAGGGGACCGCACGCCGCGACGGCTCCGCCTTCGCCGCGGAAACAGACCGGCTCGGCGCCTCGTACTCGGCGTCGGTGAACACCGCGGGCATCCAACTGAACCTGGAGGCCCCGGCCCGGTTCTTCGGCCCCGCCCTATGCCTGCTCGCCGAGGCGGCCGCCGAGCCGACGTTCCCGGCCGCCGAGGTCGAGCGGCACGTCCAGCAGCGTCTGGGGGAGCTGGAGCAGGAGCGGGCGGTCGCCTCGAGCCTGGCCGGGACGGAGCGGCTGGCGGCGTGCTTCGAGCGGGACAGCAGGTACGCGCGCCCGGTCGGCGGTCGCGCCGAGACGGTGCGCAGGATCGAGCGGGACGCCGTCGAGCTGTTCTACCTCCGGTGGGTCGCCCCTGAGCGTGCCACCCTCGTGCTGGCCGGCGACTTCCAGGGGGTCGACGTCGAAAGCGCGGTGGAGAGCGCCTTCGGCGCCTGGAGCACGAAGGCTTCGGCCGCCCCCGTCCCGGACCAGCACCCGCGCGCCGCCGCGGCGAGTCTCGTCATCGCCGACCGTCCGGGCGCGGTACAGAGCCAACTCGCCTTCGGCCTGAAGGCCCCGGACCGGCGCGCGCCCTACTGGGCGGATCTGCTGGTCGCCGCGCGAGCCCTCGGCGGCGGCGTCAGCTCCCGGCTGTCCGCGTCGCTGCGCGAGGACAAGGGCTACACCTACGGCATCTACGCCGGCTTCACGTCGTTCCGACGGGACGGTCTGTTCACCGTCGACACCGCCGTGCAGACCGACGCGACGGCACTCGCCGTAGCCGAAGTCCTCGCGGTGAGCGAGAAGTTCTACGTGGACGGCCCGACCCCGGCCGAGTGCGCCGAAGCCGTCGACTACATGACCGGCGTCCACCCGCTACGGCACGAGACGGCCCGGGCGATAGCCGCGTCGGCCGCGATGCAGGCCGCATTCCACCTCGGTGACGGCTACCTGGACGACCTTCAGGACGCGCTGCGGGCCGTGACCCCGGCCAGCGCCGCTGCCGCGTTCCGCGACCACGTCGACCCCGCCGAGCTCACCCTTGTCGTGGCCGGCGACGCGGCAGTCATCGGCTCCGCGCTGAGCTCCGCCGCAGGCCGCGAAGCCAAGGTGATCTCCGCATGACGAGACCGCGCGGTTCGGACCACGTGCACGCCACGCTGCGAGCCGTCCGCACGGCGCCGGGCCGCGTCCGGGCCACGGTCGAGGTCTCGGTCGACCCCGGATGGCACGTGTACGGCCCCGACTCGTCCGAGGGGAAGCCGCTCGCACTCACCGCCGACGGCGAACGCGGTCATGAGGCCGAGAACGTCCGGTTCCCGCAGACCGCCGACGGCCTGCTGTCCGGAAGCCTCACCGTGGAGGCCGAGCTGTCCACGGCCGACCCGGAGGTCACGCTCGTCCTCGCCGTGCAGGCCTGCAACAAGGTCATCTGCGAAGCCCCGGGGACGCTGCGGTTGACAGCCGCAGTCACGGCCCCGGACGCAGTCCCGGGCCAGTAGTGAGTGAAAGGAGCGGTCCCGAAGTCCGCGCGCGGTGAAGGCCGGTCCGGTGCCCGCGTCGCGAGCGGCAGCCGGGAGGCGTCAGGGTGTGAGCAGCGGCCGGGCCCGGCCGCTGCTCACACCCTGGCCGGGTCAGACGCATTCGCCGTCCACACAGAGCTTGTCCGGATCGCAGTCGAAGTCGGACAGGCATGCCAGCCGTCCCTGCGTCCGCCACGGCTGGATGCGCCGGCACGGCGCCCTGCCCTCGGCGCGACGACTGATGGGCACCACGTCTGCCACGGGCGCGTCGTCCGGGCCGGCCGGGCCGGGAAACGGGGCGGGGGAAGTCGTCATGTTCGCACCTTCCGGGACCTGATGGGGCGGGGGTTTCCGTGTGACGGGTCAGACGGCGGTGCGCAGGATGTGCCGCACCGCCTGCGGTGCCAGCCAGACACCGTTGATCGTGATGTCCGGCGCCGCCGTGCGCAGCCGTAGCCAAGCGGCATCGCTGACCTGCGAGGTGACCTCTTCGGTGTCGTGCACGATGGTCAGGGAGGTGAGTGCGCGGAGCGCACCGAGAGCGTCCAGGACGCCGTCGTCGACGGGCGTGTTGTACAGGCTGAGGGAGGTCAGATTCCGCAACTGTGCCAGGAGCCGCAGGCCCGCGGAGGTGACCTTCGGCGCGGTGACGGTCAGCGACCGCAGTCCGGTGAGCGTGGCCAGGCGGCCGAGCCCGGTGTCCGTCGTCTCGGGCAGACAGATTCCGAGATCGGTGAGTCCGGGAAGGTCCGCGCAGGCAAGCTCGGCCAGCGCCGCATCAGTGGCCAGGTGCGTGTCCAGGTACAGGCTGCGCAAGGCCCTGGCCCCGGCGAGTCGGGCAACCCCGGCATCGGTGACGGCCTGCGAGCACAGGTACAGCTCGCGCAGCCGGGGCAGGGCCACCACGTCGGTGACCATCCTGTCGTCGGCTTCCGGAAGGTCCAGCCTGAGCTCGTCGACCTCCCGGAGCCCGGCCAACTCGCCTGCGTAGGAGGCGGGTTGGGTCAGCCGTTTCGCGTGAACGGAGAGCCTGCTCAGACCGGTCAGGTGCGCGAGGTCGGCCAGCCCGGACCCGGTGACGGCCGAGGCCCGGACCGTCAGCCTGTCTACGCCGTCGGCCGGCAGCTGCCGCAGGAATCGCAGGTCCACGGGATCTGCCCGGGTCTGGCTGACGAAGAGCCAGACGATCTGACCGGCGGGCACCTGCACGGTGCCGTATGCAGGGCCCACCAGTTTCTGGTCGGGGATCCAGCCCGGAAAGACACCGATCCGGCCCGACAACGTGTCGGGGAAGGTGAGCAAGCGCGGGCCGCGGGAGGTCCAGCCCTCAGGTGTCGGGTCGACGACCTCGGGTTCCCGAGGAGCCGCCGGTGTGCCCTCACCGACCGAGCACACACTGAGCAGCGGGCGGAGCTTGGCGAGCAGTTCGTCCTTCTCCAGGGCGCCGAGGATCCTCGCAACCGGCACACCGCCAACGGTCACAACAAGCGCCGGGACGGCGTCGACGGCGTACTTCCCACGGGCCCGCTCGGCCTGGTCGTAGTCGAGTTTCAGTATGCGCACCCTGTCGCCGAGCTCGGCGGAGACTTCCTCCACGACCGGCTCGAGGGCCTTGCAGGGCCCGCACCAGTCGGCGTAGACGTACAGCACGACCGGAACCGGCGAGGCGGCGAGGGCGTCATCGAGCTCGTGCTCGGTGACGGTGGTAGTGAGGGGCACGGTGCATCCTTGAGGTTCCTTGGTGACGGGGGAGCCCTTGGCGAGCCGGGGACGATCGTTCGGCGGCAGGGCGGCTGACGGCCGTCCAAGTCCCCTTCAGGCGGCGGGTGGGTGCTCACCACCTGCGTGGGTTTGCTCTCCGGCGGCGGGCGCGCGGCACCGGAGCTGCACGGTGCGCCGGCGTCTGCCACGGCTCTTGGTCCCCGGGCGGGCTCGCGCGAGGCACAGGCGGAAGCCGTGCCACGCGGGAGCGATCATGCTCGTGGCCCGTGGACAGCGGCCGGCTGCGATCAGGAATGGGCAGCCCCCGGCGGGACGCCGGACCATGACGCGTTCATGAGCGTCGGTAATGCGAGTGTTCACGATGCCGACGCTAGGAATGCATGGCCGCAATTGGATCGGCCGTTGTGTGATGCCACCCCCCTACGAAAGTCGGGGGTCGCCAGGCGTGTCAGGGGATCACGCCGAGGCGACCGACGCTGCCTTCGCAACGGGCTGCCCGCGGTCCTCCACCCATGCCGCGTCCACGGACCAGCAGGGCGGCGAGACACGGCCGCGGACGGCGCCGCGTCGAGGCTGTCGGACCTTGCTTTCCGTGGTTCCCGTCTGCGCCCGTCAGGCTGTGAGACCCGCGTCGCGGGCCAGGAGGGCGGCCTGGACGCGGTTGGTGACGTCCAGGGCGGTCAGGATGCGGCTGACGTGGGCCTTGACGGTGCTCTCGCGCATGGCGAGGCGGGTGGCAATGTCGGCGTTGGTGTCGCCTTGGGCGAGCAGGGTGAGCACGTCGCGTTCGCGGGGGGTGAGCCGGTCCAGCCGGGCCCTGGCCGCGGTTGCCTCGGGTTGGTTGGTGGCGTGGTAGCGGTCGATGAGGCGGCGGGCCGCAGTGGGGTGGAGCATCGCCGAGCCGGCGGCCACCAGGTGGACCGCGCGCAGTATCTCGGCGGGGTCGGTGTCCTTGAGCAGGAACCCGTCGGCTCCGGCGGCGAGGGCGTTGTAGACGTACTCGTCGAGGTCGAAGGTGGTGAGGATGATCACCTTCGGAGGGTGGGGCAGGGCTCGCAGCCGGGTGGTGGCGGCGATGCCGTCCATGCGGGGCATGCGGACGTCGACGAGGGCGACGTCGACGCGGTGGGCGGTGGCCTGTTCGACGGCCTGCAGACCGTCGGGGGCCTGGGCGACGACCTCGATGCCGGGGTCGCCGTCCAGGAGGTCGGCCAGACCGAGGCGGACCAGGGCGTCATCGTCGACGATCATGGCGCGGATCATGTGCGGGTGCCGTTCTGTTCGAGGGCAGCGGGGTGGGGGATGCGGGCGGCCAGCCGCCAGGAGCCCGCGCCGGCCGGGCCGGCGGTGAGCTGGCCGCCGAGCGCGGTGACGCGTTCCCGCAGGCCGACGAGGCCGTAGCCGCTGCCGACGGCGTCCGTGCGGGGAGTACCAGGGGGGTTGGTGACCTCGACGAGTGTGGCGGGCGGCCGGTAGTCGATGCGTACGGTCACCACGGCGCCGTCGGCATGCTTGCGGGCGTTGGTCAGTGCCTCCTGGACGATGCGGTACACGGCCAGTCGGTGGGTGGTGGGAGCGTCCTCGGGACGCCCCTCGATGGTCAGTCCGATGTGCTGGCCGGCGGCGCGGGCCTCGTCGGCCAGTTCCCGTACGTCTCTCATGACCGGGGTGAGTGCGGGACTCGTCTGCGCGGCGTCGGAGTCACGCAGCACACCGAGAACGTCACGCAGGTCGGTGAGTGCCTCGACGGACGTCGTGCGCAGCAGTCCGAGGCGTTCGGCCACCGGTGCGGGCAGCTTGTCGCTCTTGGTGGCCAGCACGCCGGTGTGCAGGGCGATCAGGCTCAGGCGGTGGGCCAGGACGTCGTGCATCTCGGCGGCGATACGGGACCGTTCCGCGGTGCGGGCCGCTTCCTCGCGCAGCTGCGCCTCGACGCGCAGGTGCTCGACGTCGGCTGCCAGTGCGTGGACCAGGCGGCGCCGGCTGCCCAGCCACAGTCCGACGAGCACGGCCAGTACCGGCAGGAGCAGCGTGGAGGCGTAGGACTGGCCCGTCCACAGGGAGGTGGGCCGGTAGCCGAGCAGGTTGGCGCCCAGCGCGGCGACCGCACAGCCCACCGCGATGCGCGCCCGGCGGTCCACGGCCAGGTCGTACAGGACGACTACGAGCATGGGCAGCAGCAGTGTTCCCCACCATGCCGTGGCCACGGTGACCAGCAGCGGCGAAGCCGGCCATCGCAGCCGGGGCACGAGCAGGGCCGCTCCGCACACCAGGACCGTGACCACGATGGGGGCCAGATAGCGACCTTGGGCCGCCACGTTGTTGAGTACGGCATCCAGTGCGCACAGGGCCACCAAAGCCCCCCGCCCGTAGGCCGCCCATCTGCGGTTTTCTCTGCTGCTCACCTGGCCATGCTAGGCAGCCCGGTGCGCTGTTCCGTCTGACGATCGACGATGTCCATCCCCTACTTTCGTAGGGGGACGCCGTCGCAGAACGACGGATTTCATGCCGGGCGCGGCTTTCTAGCGTCGTTTCCATGAACGACCGGACCACCTCCCACAACCGTGTCCTTGCGCAGCGCCATGCCGAAGGCTGGATGTTCCTGATCGAAGCGGCCCGTGATCTGCGCACCACGGGCGCCATAGCCCCCAGCGGCAGGTCCCTGGCCCGCCTGCTCACCGACCCCGTACGGGCTCAGGCGCCCCACCCGCTGGCAGTCCTGGAAGCAGGCGCCGGCACCGGCCCGGTCACCCGGGCTCTGATACCGCAGCTGTCCCGGGGCAGCCGTCTGGACATCGTCGAGGCCAACCCGCGTTTCGCCGCGCGACTGCAGGATCTCGTCACCGCGCACCCGCACTTGACGGCGACGTCTGCGCAGGTGAACGTGCATCAGACGTACGTCGAGGAGCTCGACACCGACCAGCGTTACGACGTCATCGTCTCCGGGCTGCCCCTGACCAACTTCACGCCCGCGCAGGTCGACCGGATCATGGCCCGCTACATGGAACTCCTCCACCCCGGCGGCACCCTCACCTACTTCGCCTACCTCGGCACCCGCAAAGCCCGCGCCCTGACGGCATCGCGGGCAGAAGCCCGCCGCCACGCCGCCGTGGACGAGATCATGGCCGCCTACCAGCGCACCTACGCCACAGGCCGCTGGACGGTGTGGGCCAACCTTCCCCCCGCCTACGTCTGGCACCTGCGACGCCCCCTCGCCTGCGCGGAACAGCCCGAGCCGCAGTCCGTCGAGGCGCGGCGATGAACGTGCTTTCCGACCTCCTCGGCCACCTCCCGCCGGCCGCGGCGTACACGGTGGTCGCCATTGCGGTCCTGGCCGAGTCGGTCCTTCTGATCGGCGCCTTCGTCCCGACGCTGACCCTGCTCCTGACCGCCGGCGCGCTGGCCCGCACCGGCCAGGTCAGCCTTCCCCTCGTCATCGCCGCCGCGGCCGGAGCCGTGGTGGCGGGAGACTTCCTCGCCCACCGCACCGGCAGGTACCTCGGGGACCGGCTGCGCGCCGGCCACCTGGCCCGCCGCGTTCCGGACGCCGCGTGGGGACGGGCCGAGACACTGATGACGCGCCACGGCGGCCGCGCGGTCTTCCTGGCCCGCTTCCTGCCGGTGGTGCGCACCCTCGCCCCGCACTCCGCGGGCGCCACCCGCCTGCCCTACCGGCGCATCGCCCCGTACAGCATCGCCGCCGCCTGCATGTGGGCCACAGCGGAAGCAGGGGTCGGATACGCCGCCGCGACCTCCCTCCAGCGCGTCCTCACGCTGGGCGGCCCCGCCGTCGCCGTCGTCGCTCTGACGGTGCTCGGGGGCGCGCTGCTGTGGCGACGCACGCGCCGCCATGTTCCTGACGTACAGGAACCGGCGCCTGAGCCTGCTGCGGAGTCGTCCGGTCATGTTCACGCAGGTCTGACGAGGCCGGTGTCGTAGGCAAAGATCACGGCCTGGACCCGGTCCCGGACCCCGATCTTGGTGAGGATGCTGCTCACGTGGGACTTGACAGTGGACTCGGCCAGAGAGAGGCGTGTCGCGATCTCGGGGTTGCTCCAGCCGGTCGCGATGGCGGTGAGTACTTCGCGTTCCCGGTTGGTGAGGCGGGCCAGCTGCCGTTGCTGTTCGGGCGTGTGGCCGGGCAGGCGGCTGCTGAAGGCGTCGATCAGTTTGCGGGTCAGACCGGGCGAGATGACGGCGTCTCCGGCGGCCACCGCGCGAATACCGGCGACGAGTTCGTCGGGGAGCGCGTCTTTGAGCAGGAACCCGGACGCTCCGGCGCGCAGGGCGGCGTAGGCGTATTCGTCGAGGTCGAAGGTGGTCAGCACCAGGATGCGGGAGCGGCCGCCGGACTCGACGATCCGTCTGGTGGCCTCGATGCCGTCCATGCCGGGCATGCGGACGTCCATGAGGACGACGTCGGGCTTCAGCTCGGCGGCCTTGCGGACGGCTTCGGCGCCGTGGGTGGCTTCGCCGATGAGGGTGAGGTCGGGATGCTGTTCCAGGAGCATGCTGAAGCCGAGGCGTTGCAGGGCCTGGTCGTCGACGATGAGCACGGTGGTCATGCGCGGGGGCTGTCCGTTCTGGTCGTGGCTGGGGGGCTATCCGGCCGGGCGGAGCCGAAAGCGGAGGGCGGGGTGGTGAGGAGACGGGCGTGGACGCTCCAGCCGCCTTCGCGGTTGGGCCCGGCGGTGACCCGGCCCTGGTAGATGGCCGCGCGCTCGCGCATGCCGACCAGACCGCGGCCGCTTCCGGCGCTTGGTTTCCGGGAGCGGGGAGCGCGCAGGGGGCCGCTGTCCTCGACGTCCACATGGACCGTCTGGGAGGCGACGGCCACCCGGACGCTGATGGACGTGCCGGCGGCGGCGTACTTGAGGGTGTTGGTGAGGGCTTCCTGGACGATGCGGTAGACGGCGAGCTGGAGGCCGGGGGCCAGTGCGGTGAGGTCGCCGTCGGTGTCGAGGGTGACGTTCGGCCCGGCGGCGCGGACGCGTTCGATCAGCGGATCGAGGTCCGCGAGTCCGGGCTGCGGGGCGAGCGGGGCATCGTGCGGCCGGTCGTTGTCGTCGCCGATGACGGCGAGCAGGCGGCGCAGTTCGGCGAGCGCGCCGCGGCCGCTGTCGGCGATGATCCGCAGGGTCTCGGCGCCGCGCTGAGGCTTGCTTTCGGTCAGGCCGGCGGCACCGTCGGCGAGGCTGACCATGACGGCGAGGGTGTGTCCGAGGATGTCGTGCATCTCCTTGGAGACGCGGGCGCGTTCCTGGGCGACGGCGAGGCGTGCCTGCTGGTCCTTTTCCTTCTGCAGGGCGGCGATGACGACATTGACTAGGCGGGTGGCCAGGCCGAGGCCGGCCACGGCTGTCACCGTCACGATCCCCAGGAGCATGACGGGTTCCGGGTTCGTGGCGAACCTCAGCTGACCGTCGTTCCAGAGTGTGGTGGCCCAGGCGACCAGTTGCGTCAGGGCGATGACGACGGCGATGAGCAGTTGGCGGGGTGTGCCGAAGCGGCCGACGTTGAACAGGGCCACGACGCGGGCGACGTCGGCGCTGGCGTCGGCGCCGTGAAGGGACCCGGCGTAGGCCGTCAGCGCGGCGGTGGCGGCGGTGAGTACGAAGACCAGCATCGGTCTGCGCTCCCGCCACACCAGGGGCACGGCCAGGGCGGCCGTGAGAGCCAGCTCTTCGGTGAGCCTGGATCCGCCGGCCGGGCGGAGTATGGACGGCAGGTTCACGGCGGCGCAGAACAGTGGCACGCCCCATCGCCTGACCCGGGGGTGGGCCCGGTCCGCCCACCGCCAGGAAGACAGCCGCGCGATGATCGACACCGTCACATGCTGCTCAGCATCGTTCGTCAGTGCCTCGGGCAGCTCCGGCCGGCCGGGGACGTGCCGGCCGGTCCGGGAACCCTGTGGGGGTGTGGGGGTCAAGGTCTGTGCCCTTCGCGGTGCAGGCGAGCCGCTCGACGCTCTCGGGGGGTTGGACGGACGAGCGGTGAGCGGGGAAGAGCGTCGGCCGGGGGCGGCCGCTCTTCCGCGATCGTACGGCTGACAGCGGCTCGGGGTCTGCGGTCGTCCTGGCCCGGGCGGCGTCCGTGCCGCCGCAGCCGGGGGCCGGACTCGGAGGGAGGACAGCCGCGGGGTGGGGGGCCTGCTGGGCTTCGCGTGCACGGTGCGGCTTCTCGACCTCGGACACGGCAAGGGCGGGGCGCAGTGCGAGGCCCCGGCGGGTTTCAGGACTGCCATCACGGCCCGCCAGGGCGTCGGCGCCGAGCCGCTGGGGATCGCGGATGCCGAAACGGTGATCCACGAGGTGCCCAACGGTGGTCGTGAGGGACACGGCGAACGGCTCGGGTCGGTGAGGGACGGTGGCCACGGAATCTGCTCCCGCCAGGAAAGAGGTCTGTGCGCGGACGGGCCTGACTAGGCCCGGGCTTCAACCTAGAAGTGGTCTCGACTGCGGGTACGGCACTGCGGGCGGGAATGCGGCGGTGCCGACTAGTACCGGAGTACTAGGGTTCCTCCTCCTCGCGGCTGCGACGACGGTGCACGCTCTGACTTGAGGGTCTTGAGCGGGCAGGGCCGGGTGACGGGAGCGGTGAGCGGGTGGTGGGTGGTGCCCTCAGGCCCGACTCGTAGGCGAAGGCGATGGCCTGGACGCGGCTGCGTGCGCCGATCTTGGTGAGGATGCGGCTGACGTGGGCCTTGACTGTGGTCGGGGCGATGAGCAGGTGTTCGGCGATCTCGATGGTGCTCCAGCCGGAGGCCACGGCTGCGAGGACCTGGCGTTCCCGTTCGGTCAGTGCGCCGAGCCGCTGTGCCGGGAGGGCCGCGACGGCGGGCGGCCGTCGCCGGATGGTGTCGATGAGCCTGCGGGTGAGCTCCGGCGCAAGGACGGCGCCTCCGGCCGCCACCGCGCGGATGGCCGCGGTCAGCTCGTGCGGGGCGGTGTCGTCCGGGAGCAGTGCGTCAGCGCCTGCTGCCAGCGCGGCCCAGGCATCACCTTCGGGCCTGATGGGGGCGACCACCAGTATGCGGGGAGGGGGCGGGCTGCCGCGTGCGATGCGGCGGACGGTGTCGATCGAGTCCGTGCCGGGCTTGAGGATGTGTATGAGGACGACGTCCGGTCGCAGCGCGGTGGTCATGCGGACCGCCTCGGCTGCGTCGGCCGCCTCACCGACCGGGCTCAGGTCCGGCTCGGAATCCAGCAGGAGGCGGTAGCCGAGGCGTTGCAGCTTCTGGTCGTTGACGATGAGCACGGTGGGCATGCTGCCGGGACTCTTCCTGGGTGTGGGGGAGTGCCGGCGACGAGCGCGTCGGGCGAGTGCGGGTGGATCCGACGGACCGGTCGCCGGCGGTGGGAAGTCCCCTGTCTCCGGCCGGCGTTCAGTGGCCCATCGCGTGCAGCACGGCGTCGGCCATGCCCTGCTCGCCGTGCGCGTTCGGATGGACGGCGGCGGCCGGGCTGCTGGGCTGGAGAGGCTCGATCCAGCGGGTCTTCTCCGCGGAGCAGGCGTCGTGCCCGACAGAGGGGGAGTAGGTGTCGACGTACGTCGCCCCGGCCGCCTCGGCCTGCCCGCGCAGCATGGTGTTGAGCTGCTTCTCCTTGTCGAGAAGGTAGGTCGCGTCACCGGGCGCCAGGGGCAGCTCCCTGCCGCAGCCCTTCCCTTCGGCGGGCACGATCGCCGGATAGCCGACGACGTAGACCCGCGCCTTCGGCGCACGCCGTTCGATCTCGGCCAGCTCCGCGGAGAGCTGCCGGCCGGTCGCCTGGATCTTCTGTGCCACGTCGTCGGCGCCGCCGTCGACGTACTGCTTCTTGCAGGGCGCCTTGTCCTCGCCGGAGAAGAGACGGCCGCTGCCGGTCGCGCGGTACAACGCCCCCATCGTGACGCACTGCGTGACGGTGGAGCCGAAGCCGATGTCGTTGCCGCCGATGCCGAGGGTGACTAGCCGCGTCCGCGTCGAGAGGGCCGAAAACTGGGCGGGATTGGTGCCGTTGGACGTCTCCTGCGCCGCGGTGAGGTCGGTGATGGTGGCGCCGCTGCAGCTGACGTCACGGAAGTCGGCAGCCGCGACGCCGAGTTGGCGGGCCACCAGCGCGGGATAGTTGCGGTCGGAGCGGTCGCAGCCGGCCGGTGTCCCGGACTGCCGGGGGATCTTCGGGCCGGACGTGTAGGAGTCGCCGAGAGCGACGTAAGGCCCCGGCTGGGCCCGCTCGTCCTTGGCACTGTCGTCGTTGCCGGCGCCGTCCGGCCGACCGATGAGGACGGCGGTGAGCAGAACTCCACAGCTCACGATCACTGCCAGACCTGCGCGTGCATACGCTCCCATGGGCTTTTCTCCTGTCGTCGTCACCGTTGACCAAGTGCTGGGCGGGCACCGCGGCGCAGGGGACTGCGGGGCGATGGGCGGCGGTGCCCGGAGCGAAACCGGCAGGGCCGGCTCGGGGAGGCAGCAGGCTTGCCCGGATCACAGCGGGGACGAGGGCGTGTGCGAACCTGCTGTCAAACTAGGCGGGGAAACGCGCATGTCATCGGCACCGAGGGACCGAATACGGCGGCCTTGAGTAGTACCGCGGTAGGAAGCTGCACCTACGCCAGGTGGAGACGCGGTCAGATCGGCCGACGAGTTCCCTGTCGTGAGTCGTACGCCGATCGTGACCAGGCGGCGACACCGGCCGGAGTCGCACGCAGGTGCCGGGCAGGCAAGCCCGGCGCACGTAGGGCCGGTGCCCGGCCCGGACACGGCCATCTGCACGCTGAGGCTTCCAGCAGACCGCGAGGCATACAGATGTGACCACGGCGTCGCCGCGCGCGTCCGCCCTGGTCCCCGCGAGGAGTTCGAGCGATCGGGCGCGCTTGAGCGGCAGGCAGATGGCTCCGGCGCGCGGCGGCGTGTCCGTGCAGTCCGAGGGGCATCAGCCGGACCAGCAGGCGGCCGCTGGGCTCGACGATGTGCCGGATGGTCTCGATGCGGTCGGCAGCGGTGGGGGGACGGCTTCGCTGAGGCCGCGGCCTCGCCGACGACGGTCAGGCCGGGCTGGGCTCCGGCGATGCGGACAGTGTCAACCGGGTTGCTTTTCAGCCGAGGTGACCGGCGTGTTGGGTATGAGAGGGCGGTACGTGACCTGATGTCCGGTTCGGTATAGCCTGATCGTATGACTGTGGGAACTCCCAGCAGGTCGATGGGCTTGGCCGTGCGGAGTGACGGGGTGAGCGACCGCAAGCCCTACAAGACCGATTTATCCGACGAACGCTGGGCGCTGATCGAGCCGGTGACCACGGCATGGAAGGCGAAGCACCCGTCCGTCAGCGGCCACCAGGGCAGCTACGAGATGCGAGAGATCGTCAACGCGCTCCTGTACCAGTCCCGGACCGGCTGCCAATGGGACTACCTGCCCCACGACCTGCCACCGCCCGGAGCGGTGAAGTACTACTTCTACAAATGGCGCGACGACGGCACCGACGAGGTCATCCATGACCTGCTGTGCTGGCAGGTGCGTGAGAGCCGGGGACGATTAGCCGACCCGAGCCTGGTGGTGCTCGACACCCAGAGTCTGCATGCCGCTGCGGGGGTACCGGCGGCCACGACTGGGCGGGACGCGGCCAAGAAGGTGGCGGGTCGCAAGCGGGGGCTGGCCGTTGACGTGCTGGGCCTGGTGATCGCCGTGGTGGTGCTGGCCGCTTCGGTGCACGACAACGCCTTCGGTATCGCGTTGCTGGACGAGGTCGCCGCGGGGACCTCCACGGTGACAAAGGCGCTGGTGGACCAGGGGTTCAAGAAGACCGTGGTCGACCACGGCGCCGGCCTGGGCATCGCGGTGGAGGTCGTCGAGCGCAACCCGGCCGACCACGGCTTCGTCCCGCAGCCGATCCGCTGGAGAGTCGAGCAGACCAACGGGATCTTGATGCTGCACCGCAGGCTGGTCCGCGACTACGAACACCGCCCGGCCAGCTCCGAGTCCCGGGTGTACTGGGCGATGAGCGATGTGATGACCCGTCGACTGACCGGCACCTCCACCCAGTCCTGGCGCGGTGCATGAGCGGCGACCCACAGCAGACTCTCGGTGCCCTGCTGGCACGTCTGGAGGTCCGCGACCGGCAGATCTCTGTGCGGACACGGCCAGCCGCCGGTCCCGTCCGTCAGTCTTCGACGCCGAAAGGGTGCACCCAATTCTGCAGAGATTCTGACGTAGACACTCAGATCCTTGCAGGCCGGGTGCACCCTTTCTCGATCTTCAACAAGATCAGTCGATGACAGCTGAATCACCGAGGCCCGGGCCCTGGGGGATCACCGGCAAGACGATGTGGGACGGTCGCACGTGGTCGCGGAAGATCCGCTGGTGGGCGGTGCGGAAGGTGGTCGCCTCGTGGGCGGGTTCGCCGGTGTTGGGATTGCGGTCCCACCGTGGGAAGTTGCTCGAGGTGACGTGCACCCGGATGCGGTGCCCGGCAAGGAAGACATTGCTGGTGGACCACAGGTCGATGTCGTAGGCGCCGACGGAATCGGGTTCCGCCTGGATTCGGATGATGCCGTCGGCGAGATTGCGGGACACGCCCTTCTCGTCGACGTCGCACAGCCGCACGACCCAGTCCGTGGACGGGGCGTCGGTGGCGGCGTACAGCCGCATGCGGATTCGGCCCGTGACCTCGAGGTCGGTGGTGAGCGGTTCGCTGGTGTACACCAGGACGTCGTCCCGGGCCTCCGCTGCGGCCTGGTCGAACGGTCCCGCCGGGAACTCGGGGGACATGAGCAGGTTGCCGCCGCGCGTGATCACCGGATCGGCGGGGTCGTAGGTGTAGTCGTCGGGCGTCTCGCCCAGTTCGGGCGCCGGTTCATTGGTCGCGAGGCCGCCGCCGGGCTGCAGGAACCACGGCGTGTCCACGGCCCGGCTGAGCGGCCATTCGTTTTCATCGCGCCACACGTTCGTGCCCATCACGAAGATCTTGACCGGTGGCTCCTCGAGTATGCCGGTGTCACGGTCCTTCAGCCAGTGGTCGAACCACCGCACCTCCAGGTCGGTGAGGGATGTGCCGAACATGGCCGTCGGTGCGGCACTCAGGCCGTAGCTGACCTCACCGGTCACGCCGGTGCCGGAGGTGTTCAGGCCGGTGTGCTGCCAGGGCCCGATCACCAACTTGGCGGTGTTGCCCGCTGCCAGGTTGTCGACGTGGTTGTCGAGCGTGCCCTGCAGGAAGACGTCGTACCAGCCGGCGACGGTGAGCGAGGGAACAGCGATGTCATGATGCTTGCCGCGGACGCGGTGCGGAAAATCCGCACCGGGATCGGCCACGGCGGCCTGGGTGCCGATATCCGGACCGCCGTAGCGGTCGATGAGCGGCAGTTTTCCGGTGGGGAGTTCCCAATAGCCGCGATCCCGCAGCCCGTCGAAGTCGGCGAAGAGTGAGTGGAACGCCGCCCCCAATTCCATACCGGAATGCAGGCGCGGCAGGTGACTCGCACCGGTGATCAGCGTCCAGACCGCGTTGAGCCCCAACTCGGTCGCGCCGCCTCGCTGGTGGAGGCCGTCCATGGGCTCCGACCACGTCATCGCGGGTGTGATGGCCCGCAGCGCGGGTGCGCCGGAGATCGCGGCGGTCCACTGTGTGCTGCCGGTGTAACTCATCCCGAACATGCCGACGAGCCCATTACTGCCGGGAATCTTCGCGGCCCATTCAACGGTGTCGCGGCCATCGGAGACCTCGAAGTCCCACGGCTTCCAGGTGCCCTCCGATGCGAAGCGGCCGCGGGTGTCCTGCAGCACCACGATGTAGCCGTGTGCCACGACGCTGAGCACGTCGATAAAGGTCATGCTGACGGGCTCACGTTTGCCGTAGGGAGTGCGCTGCACCACGACGGGCCAGGGGCCTTGGCCTGTTCCGGGCCGGTACACGTCCGCGCGCAGGATCGTGCCGTCGGACATGGGCACTTCGGCGTCGTATTCGATGAGGATATCGGACATTTCGACTTCCTTCAGGGCGTTGAGGGCGGAGGTGGCGAGGCTGGGTTACGCCACAGACTCGTCGGCGGTCTGCCATCGGCATCGTCGATGGCACGAGACAGCCCACGCGCGACAACACTCCGGCCCCCTCACCGCCCCGGAGGTGAGAAGAGCGGGTGCGTTAGGAGGTGCGGTCGTACGCTGGGAATTACCGCGAGAGGGCTGACCTCTGGTGATTCGCCGCAGGCAACGGTGTCGGCGACGGAGGCTGGTCGCCGCCGACGTCTCCCCGCGGCCGTCAGGGTAGGGCCACTGTAACCCATGTTCGCGCTGACGCGAACATGGGTCCAGTGAAAACCGCACCCGGCAGGAAGAAGGCAGCCGGGCGCGCAACCCCCGCTAGGAGAACCACGGCATGACCACTGTCGCTGCGTACACCGCCCCCGCTGCGAAAGCGCCGCTGGAGCGCACCACCATCGAGCGCCGCGCGGTCCGCGAGTTCGACGTGCTGATCGACATCGAGTTCGCCGGTATCTGCCACACCGACATCCCCCTGGTCCGCGAGGGCTGGGGTGCGTCCCGGAGGAGCCCGTCACCTTCCACCCGATCTCCCTCGTACTCGGCAATGAGATCCTCGCCGGATCGATGATCGGCGGCATCCCCGAGACCCAGGAGATGCTGGACTTCTGTGCCGCGCACGGGATCGGCGCGGAGATCGAGCGGATCGCCGCCTCCGAGATCAACGAGGCGTACGAGCGGGTGCTGGCGAGCGATGTGCAAAACCGGTTCGCGATCGACAACGCGACCATCTGAGACCGGTCGCACGCACAAGGGCCCCGGCGGATGATCCGCCGGGGTCTTCGGCTGTCGGGCCGGCTCGCACGCGGACGAGCGCTCCTGACCCAGGGCCAGGCAGATGGGATGCGGGTGCGCAGGGTTGACGCAGGCGGGGTCGGGATCCCCCCCGTGTGGGAGGGGAGCTGTCTGTAGCGGACGGGTGTGCTTGTCAGGTGACCCCGACGGTGACACGGTGCGTGCTGGTTCGTCGTCGGGGACTGCCATGGCTCAGCCAGCCATGGCATTGAGGATGTCGCACAGCCCTTCGCCGAGAGGGGTGAGCCGGTATCCGACCCGCGAAGGAACTAAGGATAGCCAGGGGTGACGATTGTCGCCGCCCCGCTCAGCTCGCAGTCCTGGAAAGTGCCGCGCCACCTGCTGCGGGAGCTGCCGCTGCACACGGCGAAGACCATCGAGATCCAGGTCTTCGTGCCGATGGAGTCGATCCGGTCCACTCCGCATTACGGCGGGGTGGGTGGCCTATCGCCTTGCTGGTGCACGGGTTACGGCCACTCGGCGGGCGGAGGCCGGCCTCGTCGGCTCGGCCGTGACCTGGTCGACGTTGTACCCGGGGTGTCGTTCGAGGTGATCGAAGCCGGCCGCAAGCTGGTCACCTGGCTGTGGTGGGTCCGGTTCGTCGCGGTACGGAGGGGCGCCCCGGAGGGTCAGGCGCACTCGCCGTTCACGTAGGGCTCCACGCGGCCGACGCTCTCCTTGAGGACGAGGTCGAGCAGTCCGGGGAAGCGCTGGTCCAGATCTTCCTTGCGCAGGGTGTTGAAACGGCGGGTGCCGACATCGTGCTGCCGGATGAGACCGGCCTCGCGCAGGACGCGGAAGTGGCGGGTGAGTACGGACGCGGTGACGTCCTGGGTGAAGCCGCTGCAGGCCAGACCGGGGGAGACGGAGAGGGTGACGACGATGGTGAGCCGGGTCTCGTCGGTCAGCGCGCTCATGATCTTGAAGAGGTCGAGGTCGTCCGTGTCGGGGTGGACGAGGGGTGACGCGGTGCGACTGGCCATGAGGGAAGGATAACCCCTGTCTCATGTTCGCGTCGATGCGAACATGGGTTACAGTGAGGGCACGGATTGACCCTTCATCCGTCATCCACCGGGTTGCCCATCACCGGTATCACGGCATGCCCTTAACGCCTTTGACGGCGCGGCCTGCATCAAGAACGGAGCACACCCCATGACCACAACACAGGCGACCGAGTCGAGGACGCGCCAGAGCGAAACGGCCGCGGAGGTGATCGGCCGCCTCCGTGCGACGTTCAACACCGGCGTCACCCGCACACTGGACTGGCGCATCGACCAGCTGCAGCGGCTGCGGGCCCTGCTGGTCGAGAACGAGCAGGAGCTGATCGAAGCGCTCTGGAAGGATCTGAGGAAGAACGCCGCCGAGGCCAAGGCGCACGAGATCGACTTCACCATTGGTGACATCGACGAGGCACTGGCGAACCTCGAGAACTGGCTTCAGCCCCGCCCGGTAGAGGTTCCCGCCCACTTCGGTGGTCCCGCGACAACGGCGTACACCACGTACGACCCGCTCGGGGTCGTCCTGGTGATCGTTCCGTGGAATGCCCCGCTGCACCTTCTCATCGACCCCATCATCGGCGCGCTGGCCGCCGGGAACACCGTGGTGGCCAAGCCGAGCGAGATCGCGGTGCACACCTCGGCGGTCACTTCACGCCTCCTGCGCGAGTACTTCGACCCTGACGTGCTCACCGTCGTCGAGGGGGGCGTCGAGGAGACCACGGCCCTGCTGGCACAGCGTTTCGACCACATCTTCTACACCGGCAACGGCACGGTCGCCCGGATCGTCATGGCCGCAGCCGCCAAGAACCTCACCCCGGTCACGCTCGAACTCGGAGGCAAGAATCCGGTCTTCGTAGCCCCCGACGCCGACGTGGAGGAGACCGCGAAGCGGCTGGTCGGCGGCAAGTTCGGCAACGCGGGGCAGATGTGCATAGCCCCCGACTACGTCCTGGCCGATCCTGCCACCGCCGCCGCACTGGTCCCCGCCCTGCGCACGGCGGTCGAAGCCCAGTTCGGCTCCAACCCGCAGACCTCTCCCGACTTCGGCCGGATCATCAACGAGCGGCACTTCGACCGGCTCACCCGTCTGCTGGACTCCGGCCGGGCGGCGGTGGGAGGCCAGCACGACCGCGACGACCTGTTCATCGCACCGACGGTACTCACCGATGTCGACCCCGCATCGACCATCATGCAGGAGGAGATCTTCGGCCCGATCCTCGCCGTCGTCGAAGTCTCAGACCTCGATGCCGCCATCGCCTTCATCAACGAACGCGACAAGCCCCTCGCCCTCTACGCCTTCACCGAGTCCGAAGCCGTCAAGGCGCGCCTGGTGAACGAGACGTCCTCCGGCGGCGTCGCCTGGGGCCAGCCGGCGATGCAACTGCTCATGCCCGGCCTGCCCTTCGGTGGCGTCGGCGCAAGCGGCATGGGCCGCTACCACGGCCGGTACACCCTCGAGACGTTCAGCCACCTCAAGGCCGTCGCGGACGTGCCGCTCAGCTAGGCCCGCGCCTGCGTGGAGCAGGCTGTCCGATGGGTGATCGGCCGGCGGAAGTGCCTCAGGCCGAGAATGAGGATCGCTGAGACCGCTGTTCCCCCCATCGCCCCAAGCGCGTTCCAGGTGAAGCCGTGTATCGGTCCTCTTCGCGGGGGCGCGTCGAGGGAGTCAGTCGCGGCGTTCGACCCGCAGACACCGATCCGTACCGACCCCGGCGCGGCAACCACCTGGCCGCCTGCTGATCGTGCGCAAGGAGCGAACTCCCGTACTCCGGCGGGTAGTTGCACATGCTGTCGGCGTCGACACCGGCGCCGACGGCATGAGGCTCTCACTGCGTTTGCCGCCAACACCACCCCCACCCGATCGCGGTCCTGTCAACCGCGTCACCGTCAGCGGGCCCGCGCCTGCCCGAGGACTGCATCCGCGCCTGCGCCGGGACGGCGTGGACCCCCTGCCCCGCAGACCTTCATCCCGTTTCCCGCCCTAGGGACTGTCTTCAGTTGTGATCAAACCCGGGTTCTGGCCCCGGGCGGGGTGTCGGTCCGGTAGGACTCTGGTGTGACGCGTGCGCAACTGACC
>NZ_JBEYFC010000001.1:0-74818 GCF_040634175.1 Streptomyces sp. NPDC007162 | reverse complement strand
GTCGGCGAAGCCCCACACGGTGACGTTGACACAGCGGCTCACGGCCAGGCACCGCAGCGGCCGACGATGACGACACGGGCCCGGAAGGCGACGCGCGTCCCTTCCGGATCGTCGCCGTCACCTCCTGTCCCACCGGCATCGCCCACACCTACATGGCGGCCGAGTCCCTGGAGAACGCGGGCCGTGAGGCGGGCGTCGAGCTCGTCGTCGAGACGCAGGGCTCGGCCGGCTTCACCCGGCTCGACCCCGCGGTCATCGCGGCGGCGGACGGCGTGATCTTCGCCCATGACGTCCCCGTCCGCGAGAAGGACCGTTTCGCCGGCAAGCCGACCGTCGACGTCGGCGTGAAGGCGGGCATCAACCGCCCCGCCGACCTCATCGGCGAGGTCCGCGCGAAGGCCGCCCGCGGCGAGGCGACCTCCGGCTCCGCCCCGGCCACGCCGGTCGAGCGTGCCGGGGAGGCCGGCGAGGGCTACGGCACCAAGCTGCGCAAGTGGCTGATGTCCGGCGTGAGCTACATGGTCCCCTTCGTCGCGGCCGGCGGTCTGCTGATCGCCCTCGGTTTCGCGATCGGCGGCTACGAGATCAAGTCGGCGCCCTCGGTGCTGAACCACTTCGTGTGGACCCAGACCGACAGCTGGGCCGCCCTGATGTTCCAGATCGGCGCCGTCTCCTTCGGCTTCCTCGTCCCGGTCCTGGCGGGCTACATCGCCTACGGCATGGCGGACCGGCCCGGTCTGGTCCCCGGCTTCGTGGGCGGCATGATCGCCTCCACCATCAACGCGGGCTTCCTCGGCGGCCTGGTCGCCGGTCTGCTGGCCGGTGGTGTGGTGATGGCGATCCAGAAGATCAACATCCCGGCGGTGCTGCGCGGCATCATGCCGGTGGTGGTGATCCCGCTGATCTCCACGGCGATCGTCGGCTTCCTGATGTTCGTCGTGGTCGGCAAGCCCATCGCCTCCGCCCAGAAGGGCATGACCGACTGGCTGAACGGCCTTTCCGGCTCCAACGCCGTCCTGCTCGGCGCCCTGCTCGGCCTGATGATGTGCTTCGACCTCGGCGGCCCCGTCAACAAGGTCGCGTACACCTTCGCCACCGCCGGTATCGCCGTCTCCAGCCCGAGTGACTCCGCGATGAAGATCATGGCCGCGGTCATGGCGGCCGGCATGGTCCCGCCGCTGGCGATGGCCCTCGCGACCACCGTGCGCGGCAAGCTCTTCACCGAGACCGAGCGCGAGAACGGCAAGGCCGCCTGGGTCCTGGGCGCCTCCTTCATCTCCGAGGGCGCGATCCCGTTCGCCGCGGCCGACCCGCTGCGCGTGATCCCCTCCTCGATGGTCGGCGGTGCGATCACCGGCGCCCTGTCGATGGTCTTCGGCGCCACCCTGCGCGCCCCGCACGGCGGCATCTTCGTGGTCCCGCTGATCGGCAACCCGTTCCTCTACCTGATCGCCATCGCCGCCGGTGTCTGCGTCACCACGGCCCTGGTCGTCGTCCTGAAGGGCATGCGCAAGCCGGCCGGACAGGCCTCGGCGGGCGGCGCCGTCTCCGGCCCGGCCGCCACCGCGAAGGAGGACAGGCAGCCGGTCGCGGCCTGAGTGCCCGGTGCGGGCCGCCCTGCGGGGCCCGCACCCCTCTTGTCCCTTTGATTCGCTGTGAGTTGTTCACGGCACCTGCGAGATACGTCACGGTCCGGGGCCAAAGTCCCGGACCGTGGTGTGTACTGGGGCGTATGCCTGAGCACGTCTCGTCCCTCCAGCTGATCGGCATGGCCGCGCTCACCCTGGCGACCGTGGCCTGGGCGGCCGTCGTGACGCGCCTGCTGCGCCGCAACCGCCGCGAGGCCCTCGCCCGGTACACCGCGGACACCCTGCCCGGCTTCCCGCACCCGCTCAGGCCCAGCCCCTCGCGGGAGGTCGTGGACCTGACCCCGGCCGAACAGGACGCCTTCGCCGGCCTGGTCCGCCGCCTCGGCGGCCGCTGATCCTCCCGCAGGGCCCTAGCCCTGCCGCGCCGCCCGCCGCTCCATCGCGTCCCTGGCCGCGTCCTCCGTCGGGTACACCTCGCACATGTGCCGGCCGTCCGGCGTCGCCGTGTGCTCGACCTCCCACAGGGACAGCTCACGGCCGTCACCCAGCAGGAACGCGTGCTCGTAGAGCGAGAAACTCAGGCCCGCCCGGCCCGTCCGCCCCGGCCGCCCGAACGCCTGGGTGATCTGGTGCGCGAACGCCGTCGCCAGCGCCTGCGCGGTCTCCGTACCCGGCCGGTCCGCGTTCTCCGCACGGCGCAGCAGCCGGCGCGCGTGGTCCGCCGACTCGTCCGGCAGGTACACGTGCCGGGGTTCCGGGACCGGCGCCAGCGTCATCAGCACCGGCAGCTCGAAGTCCGGGGCGTCCGGCGGTAACGGCAGCCGCAGGGTCGCCGCCCGCAACTCCTCCTCGTCGACGTACACCTCGTGCTGCGGTTCGCTGCCCGGCGCGGTGTTGTGCACGAGCTCCCACAGGGTGACCGCCGAGCCGTCGGCGAGCAGCCAGGTGTGCCGGTACGTCTCCCGGTGCAGCCCCGCGCTGTGGTGCGCGGAGTGCAGCGAACTGTCGTGCGCCAGCGCGCAGTCCAGCTGCCTTATGGCCTCGTCCGGCAACTCGAAGGAGTTCAGGGCACGGCCGAGGAGCCGCGCGAGATGCTCCTCCGGAGACTCGGGCGACTCGGCTGGTTCGTACGCTGCCGTCTCGTACGGAACGCTCAAGGTTTCTCCCGGCGTTGCTGCATGTCACCTTGTGGGTGCATACCGTAGCCCCTCGGTCGGACATCATGTCCGGGAACCGAGAAAACGTACGCCGGGAAAACGCGCGGGCCGCGCGAAGTGTTCCCGCGCGGCCCGACGAACCGTCAAAACCTGTCGGTCAGACGGCACTTCCGGCGGTCCACTCGCTCCACGACAGGTTCCACCCGTTGAGCCCGTTGTCGGGCTGCACGGTCTTGTCGGGGGAGTTCTTCACGATCACGACGTCGCCGACGAGCGAGTTGTCGTAGAACCACTTGGCCGTCGTGTCGCCCTGCGCGCCCTGCACGTCCGCCATTCCCACGCAGCCGTGGCTGGTGCCCTCGCGTCCGAACGGCGGGTTGCCCTTGTTGTACCAGTAGTTTCCGTGGATGAACGTCCCCGACGTCGTCAGCCGCATCGCGTGTGGCACGTCCGGGATGTCGTACTCCCCGCCGAGGCCGACCGTCTGGCTGTTCATCCGGGTCTGGGTGAACTTCTCGGAGATCACCATCTGCCCGTTGTACGTCGTGTGCTCGGGGCTGCCCGTGGACACCGGTACCGACTTGAGGAGCTTGCCGTCCCGCATCACCGTCATGGTCTGCGTGTGCGCGTCCACCGTGGAGACCTGCGAACGTCCGACGGTGAAGGTCACCGTCTTCTTCTGCACCCCGTAGACGCCGTTCGCGCCCTCGACCCCGTCCAGGTCGATCTTCATGGTGACCTTGGAACCGGCCTTCCAGTAGTCCTGCGGCCGGAAGTCCAGCCGCTGCGCCCCGAACCAGTGCCCCACCACCTGCTGGCCGCTGCTGGACGTGACCGTGATGTGCGACTGCACGGCCTTCTTCTCGGTGATGACCTTGTCGAAGTCGAACGACACCGGCATCCCCACGCCCACCGTCGTCCCGTTGTCCGGCGTGTAGGTGCCTATGTAGCTGTTCGCCGAGTTGACGGTGGTGAAGATGGAGTTCGCCGCGGCCGTGAGCCCCTTGGAGTCCTTGGCGGTCGCGGATATCTGGTACTTGGTGCCGCGCTCCAGCTGCTCCTTCGGCTTCCAGGTGCTGCCGTCCGCCGAGACGGTGCCGGCCACGGCCTGCCCCGACCCCGCCACCGTCATCTTCACGACGGTCAGCCTGCCGCCGTTGACCCGCACACCGGTCGTGTTGATGGACGCGCCGGTCGAGCCGTCCTTCGCCGAGATCGCGATCTTCGCGGCCGACGTCCTGGCGGCGCTGTCCTGGCCGCCGCCCTTGCTGTCGTCGGTCTGGGCGTCGGCGTTGCCACCGCAGGCGGTGAGCGTGAGGGCGCCGACCATCAGGGCGGCACAGGCCCCCAGTACGCGCCGCGCTGCAATGTCCGGCGTTGTCACGGGCTGCTCCAGGTTCGTGAGGTGGGTGATCCGCTCCAGTGCGTGGAAGAAGAGGCCGCAGGCCCCCGCCGGGGTTCCCGCCGGTGCGCGCTGACGCCATCACGTGACAGAACCAGGACAATCGACAGGAACCCGCAAGGTTGCGGACGGGCACCTCACCGTTCTGCGCGCGCCCCGTACAACTCCTCGTACGACGGCCACGCCCCGCCCGGCCCGTCGACCGGCTCGGCGGCCCGCACCGCCCGCACGATCGCCCGGGTCACCACATCCGCGCCGGCCGCCAGGATCTCGTTGAGCGCGAGAGGGCTCGCGTCGAGCGGACGTGCGCCCGTGGCCAGCGCGAACACCGTGTCCCCGTCGTGCAGCAGGTGCACCGGCCGCACCGCCCGCGCGATCCCGTCGTGTGCCGTCCCGGCCAGCTTCTGGGCCTGCGCCTTGGAGAGTTCGGCATCGGTCGCGACCACGGCAAGGGTGGTGTTCAGCGGCGGGAGCCCGTTCGCGGCGGCGCTCTCGGCGAGCCGCAGCCGCGCGGCCTCCTGCACCCGTTCGCCGGGGTAGTCCACCCGCCCTTGGAACAACTCCCCGTACAACACCCCCGTCTCGGGATCCAGCACCCCGCCGGCGGCGTTCGCCACCACCAGCGCGGCCACCGTGATCCCCGAGGCCAGTACGGCGCTCGCACTGCCCACCCCGCCCTTGAGGACCCCGGCCACGGCACCCGTGCCCGCGCCCACACACCCTTCCCGCACCGGCGCCCCCGGCGCGCTCGCCGCGGCCTCCTCGACCGCCGCCCGCCCCGTCGCCGCGTCCGGCCGGGCCCGGAAGTCGCCGCCGCGCCCCAGGTCGAAGACACAGGCGGCGGGCACCACCGGCACCACGTGCGCCGGATCCGGGCCCACCCGCACCCCGCGCCCCTGCTCCTCCAGCCAGGCCATCACCCCGGACGCCGCGTCGAGCCCGTAGGCGCTGCCGCCCGTGAGCACCACCGCCTCCGCCCGCTGCACCAGGTTGCGCGGGTCGAGCGCGTCCGTCTCCTTGGTGCCCGGGCCGCCGCCGCGCACGTCCACGGCGGTGACCGCGCCGCCCTCCGGAGCGAGGACGACCGTGGTGCCGGTGAGCCAGCCGTCGCCGCTGCGGGTGGCGTGACCCACCCGCACCCCGGCCACGTCCGTCAATGCGTCAACTGTCATGACGGCCAGTCTGGCCCAGCCCGGCCCCCCGGCGGAGAGGTCAGGAGGCGGTGGCGGCGGCGTCCGCAGGGCGCCCGCGGCGTGCCGTGCGCGCCGTCAGGGTCGTGCCCGTGGCCACCGCGGCCGCTGACACGAGGCCCGCCGCCGGTACCGCCCAGCCGCCGAGGAAGGTGCAGCACATCACGAGCAGCGCCGTGACCGGCAGTACCAGCTGCTGGACCATGCCGACCTTGAAGTGCCGCGAGTGCAGGGCCCACACGGTCAGCAGGTACAGCGCGGTCGGCAGGGTGACCGCCGCCGAGGCGGCCGGCGTCGAGATGTGCGCCTTGCCGACCGCGTCCTCCACGGCCACCTCCAGGCCCGCGCCGATCGAGGCCGCCGCCGCGAAGATCAGGTAGTGGCCGTAACCCCACAGGAACGACTGCCTGTTGGAGCGCAGATGGCCGTGGATCGGCACCACGAAGTAGATCCACCACGCCGAGAAGACGATCAGCAGACCGCCCGCCGCGATCGGCAGCAGCTCGGCCAGGGCATCGTGCTCGGCCACCGCCGACTTCACGGCGACCGTCGCCGCCGAGATCGTCTCGCCGAGCACGATGATCGTGAACAGCCCGAAGCGCTCGGCGATGTGGTGCGGGTGCCAGGAGGTGCCGTGGTCCTTCTCGGCGTACACGGGCACGCACAGCTCGACGATCGCCATCACCAGGAACACCCAGGGACGCGCGTGCTCCGGCAGCACCACGAGGCCGACCCAGCCGACCTGGCAGAGCAGCACGCCCCCCGCGTACCGGAGCGCCATGGTCCGCTCCGCCCCCGAGGCCTCCCGCGCGGCCCGCAGCCACTGCGAGGCCAGCGCCAGCCGCATGATCACGTAGCCGATCAGGACCACCGCGAAGTCGTGGTCCGCGAAGGCCCGTGAGACGCCGGCCGCCAGCACCAGCACGCCGGCGATCTGGACCAGGGTGACGACCCGGTAGAGCACGTCGTCGTTGTCGTACGCCGAGGCGAACCAGGTGAAGTTCATCCAGGCCCACCAGATGGCGAAGAACAGCATCGCGTAGTTCAGGACGCCCTCGCCCGCGTGGCCCGCCGCGACCGCGTGCACCAGCTCCGCGCCCGCCTGGGCGATGGCCACGACGAAGCACAGGTCGAAGAAGAGCTCGAGGGGCGAGGAGACCCGGTGGGACTCCCCGCGCCCGCGCGCGGTGAGGCGGCGCAGCGGCCGGATCGGCTGGGGCGCGCCCGGGGAGGCGGGCGCCGGGGTGGAACTCGACGTCATGCCCCACAGCACAGCAGAAAACCGCAGCGTTATCGCGCTCGGGGTCCGGTGACGGCGTTCGCGGAGGCGGCTCGGCCGGGGCGGCAGCGGGTGCGCCGTACCCTTGAGTGATGAGCACCGTCCCCGAGCCAGAGCCGCGCGACCCCAAGGCCGCGCTGATCTTCGACGACCCGCTGGACCGGCAGTCCTCGGACGACACGGACCGCGGCTGGGGCGAGCGCCCGGCGGGCGACTCCGCGGCCGACCTCAAGCGCTTCCTCGACGAGAAGCCGCCCCACCACCTGTGAGCCGGCCCCGGCGAGGCCCTGGTCAGCGCTCCTGACGGCCCGGCGTACCCCGCTGTGCGACCAGCTCGTCGCGGATCTGCTTGAGCACCTCCAGCTCGGTCACCTCGATGACCTCGTGCGTGCCCTCGCGCGCCTTGCGGTGCGCCTCCACGCGGGCCAGGTACTTGGCCATGGGCAGGACCATCAGGAAGTAGACGACCGCCGCGGTGATCACGAAGTTCAGCGCGGATCCGAGGACCGAGCCCCACATGATCTGGATGCCGTGGCTTCCCTGGCACGACGAGCTCAGGCACGAGCTGTAGTTGTCGAGGCTCGTTGTGCCGATCGCCCCGACCAGCGGATTGATGATCCCCTTCACCACCGAGTTGACGATGTTCGTGAAGGCGGCGCCGATGACCACCGCGACTGCCAGATCGACGACGTTGCCGCGCATCAGGAAGGCCTTGAAGCCCTGCCAGACGCTCGGTTCCTTCTTCGCGCTCACCTAGGGGACTCTCCTCGCATGCACAGGGTGTGGAACAAAACGCTCCGCAACCTACGTCAGCATGCGGCCATTGCGCTCTATCCGGTAGCTCGAACGAGCGACTTGACAGGATTTGGCCCAGAAATCTCCCCAGGATGTTCAACACAACGTCACCGCCAGCCGTGCCGTCGCGCTCGCGCCGACCAGCCGGGCCGCGGTGCCGCGCGGAACCGAGAGCACGACCAGCGCCCCGCTCTCCGCACCGCCCTCGACCGGCTCCGGCAGCCCGGTCACGCGGGCCCCGCGCGCGATCACCTCGGCGTCCCCGCCCACCGCGCGGTCCCCGGCGGCGATGACGTCCACCCGGTCGCCGGGGCGCAGCAGCCGCACGGTGGCCGCGTCGGCGATCCGCACCGGCGCCGTCACCATCTCCACCGGCGGGGCGTGCCGTCGTACGGGCTGGGCGGCCGGACGGCCGCGGGTCCGCTCGGCGCGCGGATTGTCCGGGGCGGCGCCGGGCCCGGCGGCGACGAGCGCCGCCGCGGTGACCGCCAGGACGACGGCCGCCGGCACCCCCCTGCGATGCCGCAGCAACTGCGCCGGCCGGTAGCGGCCGCCGCGCACCCGCACCGGTTCGAACTGCGGGACCACGCAGGTGGCGGGGGCGTCCGTGCCCAGCGGGCGCGGAACCCGAAGGGACGGCGGGAGGGCGGAGGACGGGGACACAGAGGGGAACGGGGAGGGGGACGGGAGGACGGTCATGGGGGCACCACCTGCGACGAGGGATCGGCTTGCAAGGCCACGATGGGGCCTCGCGCCGAAACGCGTCGGAGCCGGTGGGCTACCGGCTGGTTGTGGACAACTCCGCCACCCGAACGAGAAGTTCCGTCACGGCAGCCGGAACCCTGGCTTCCGTCACGGCAGCCGGAACCCCGGATCCATCCCGCCGAGTGCGTTCGTGCACAGGCAGTCCCGGGCCGTGTTCTCCGGCAGGGCCGCCACCGCGTCGAACAGCACGCCCCGCAGCCGGTCCACGTTCGCCGCGAACACGCGGAGCACCTCGTCGTGCGAGACGCCCTCGCCGCTCTCCGCGCCCGCGTCCAGATCCGTGACCAGCGTCAACGACGTGTAGCAGAGCTCCAGTTCCCGGGCGAGCGCCGCCTCGGGGTGACCGGTCATGCCCACCACGGACCAGCCCTGCGCCTGGTGCCACAGCGATTCCGCGCGGGTCGAGAAGCGCGGGCCCTCGACCACGACCAGCGTGCCCCCGTCCACCGGCTCCCAGTCCCGGCCCCGGGCCGCCTTCAGCGCCGTGGCGCGCCCGGTGGGGCAGTAGGGGTCGGCCAGGGACACGTGCACCACGTTCGGCACGCTGCCGTCGGGCAGCGGCAGTCCGTCGAAGTACGACTGGGCCCGGGACTTCGTGCGGTCCACCAGCTGGTCCGGCACGAGCAGCGTGCCGGGGCCGTACTCGGGACGCAGGCCGCCCACCGCGCACGGGCCGAGCACCTGGCGCGCCCCGACGGAGCGCAGCGCCCACAGGTTGGCCCGGTAGTTGATGCGGTGCGGCGGCAGGTGGTGGCCTCGTCCGTGGCGGGGCAGGAAGGCGACCCGGCGGCCGGCGACCTCGCCGAGGAAGAGGGAGTCGCTGGGCGGCCCGTAGGGGGTGTCGACCTGGACCTCGGTCACGTCGTCGAGGAACGAGTAGAAGCCCGAACCGCCGATCACGCCGATCTCTGCGTTCACCATGCCCAGCACACTAGTCGCCCGCCGGACCGGGCAGGAGCCGGTGTCCGGGAACGCCTGATTCCCATTCTACGGGGACGCCTCGGACCCCGCCGTCGCTCGACAGCGGGGTCCGAAAGGGGTCCGCAAGGAGGTGCTCAGGCCGCGGAGGTGCTCGCGGAGCCCGACGAGGACGACGTCGAGGACGACGACTTCGACTCGGACGAGCCGGAACCCGAGGACGTCGAGGACGCGGTCTTCGACTCGGACGACGTGGAGCCCGACGCCTTGGACGCGGGGCTGCTGCTCGACGAGGAGCCGCGGCTGTCGTTGCGGTAGAAACCCGAGCCCTTGAAGACAATGCCCACCGCGGAGAACACCTTCTTCAGGCGGCCACCGCAGTTCGGGCACTCGGTCAGGGCGTCGTCGGTGAACTTCTGCACCGCCTCGAGGCCCTCGCCGCACTCGGTGCACTGGTACTGGTAGGTCGGCACTGTCTTCCTCCTGGCACTCTCACTCGATGAGTGCTAACGACGGTCCATAGTGACGTATTCCTGAGGATCAGTCCACCGTCACCGGCTCGCGGTGACCGACGCCACGTGCGACGGTGCGGTTCCGGGGGCGGGTGACCAGCCGTGAGCGCAGCGCCAGCAGGGTCGCCAGGGCGAGCAGCGTGCCGGCCATCGGCACCAGGAACCCGGCGCCGCCCCACAGCCGGTCCTCCAGCTGACCGGCGACCGTGACGGCGGCCGCCTGGCCGAGCGCCACCGCGCCCGTCAGCCAGGTGAACGCCTCGGTGCGGGCGCCGGCCGGGACCAGGCCCTCGACCAGCGTGTAGCCGGTGATCAGGGCGGGCGCGATGCACATGCCGACCAGCAGGCCGAGGCCGGCCAGGACGAGCACCGAGTGGGAGGTCCACAGCGCCGAGGCGGTCAGCGCGAGCGCCGCGTAGCCGAGGACCAGGCGCCGGTGCGGGGCGGCCTGCCAGGCGATCGCGCCACAGACGATGCCCGAGAGCATGTTCCCGGCGGCGAAGGTGCCGTACAGGACGCCGTTCAGGCCGGGCTCGCCGATCGACTCGGTGAACGCCGCGAGGGAGACCTGCATGCCGCCGAAGACGGAGCCGATGCCGAGGAAGGCAACGACGAGCACGCGCACGCCGGGGACGCGGAGCGCGGAGACGTGCCGCACGCGCGCGTGGCCGGCGCCGGTCACCTGCGGCTGGGTGCCCTTCTGGGCGGCGAACAGCAGACCGCCGACCAGCGTCAGCGCGGCCTCGGTGACCAGTCCCGCGGCGGGGGTCACGGTGGTGCACAGGGCGGTCGCGAGGAGGGGACCGAACACGAAGGTGAGCTCGTCGGTGACGGACTCGAAGGCCGCCGCGGTGGACATCAGGGGCGAGTCCTGGAGCGTCACGCCCCAGCGGGCCCGCACCATGGGGCCGACCTGGGGCACCGAGGCGCCGGTCGGCACGGCCGCGGCGAACAGCGCCCACAGGGGCGCGTGCGCCAGGGCGAGCGCGGTCAGGGCGAGACCCGACAGGGCGTGCACGAGGACCCCGGGGAGCAGCACCGCGCGCTGCCCGTGGCGGTCGGCCAGCCGGCCGCTGTAGGGGGCGAAGAGCGCCATGGAGACACCGGTGACCGCCGCGGCGGCGCCCGCGGCGCCGTAGGAGCCGGTGGTGTGCTGCACGAGCAGCACGATGGAGATGGTGAGCATCGCGAACGGCTGGCGCGCCGCGAAACCGGGGAGCAGGAACGTCCAGGCGCCGCGCGTGCGCAGCAGCTGTCCGTAACCCGGGCGGGACGGCGCCGCCGAGGTGTCCGACGGCTCGGTGGTGACCGTGGATGCCACGGCCCGTGCCTTTCTGCCGCCTGGTAGCGCGGCCCCTCCGGACGGGAGGCGGGCGCCGAGAGCTGTCCTCTTGCGCGGAACTGCGGTAGATACCGGCGCGCTGTGCGAGAGCGATCCCGGCCGCCATACGGTCGCGCCAGCTCTGCGTCAGGCAGAGTTGGTTCGATCAGGGTGCTTTCATCGTACAGGGGTCAAGGCCTTGTCCACCTGTGAAAATGCGCACTGCGGGGTCCGTTCACCTGGGATTGGAAGTGGTGTGAACCCCCCGAAACATGCCCTTAACGCGTGCCCAGCCAGCCCGCCAGCTTGCCGCCGTGCCCGACCGCGCGCAGCCGCTGCTCCGCGGCGTCCCGCACCGGGTCGGTGGCGACCACGAGGAGTTCGTCGCCGCGCCGCAGCACCGTCGCGGGCAGGGGGACAAACGATTTTCCTTCGCGGACGACCAGGGTGACGGCGGCCCCGGCGGGCAGCCGCAGCTCGTTGACCTCGACTCCGTGCATCAGGGAGCCCTCGGGGATGGAGACGGACAGCAGATGGCCGCGCAGCCGCTCCAGGGGTGCGGACTCGATGCCGAGGTCGGCAGCCTCCGGGCCCTCGCCGAGCTGCAGCTTGCCGGCCAGCCAGGGCAGGGTCGGCCCCTGGACGAGGGTGTAGACGACGACCAGGACGAAGACGATGTTGAAGATGCGGTGGCTGCTGTCGACGCCGTTCACCATGGGGATCGTCGCCAGGATGATGGGGACGGCGCCGCGCAGTCCGGCCCAGGACATCAGGGTCTGCTCCCCCCAGGGCACCCGGAACGGCGCGAGGCTGGCGATCACGCTCAGCGGCCGCGCCACCATGGTGAGCACCAGCCCGATGACCAGGGCGGGCAGGAAGTCGTCGCCGAGTTCGTGCGGGGTGACCAGCAGGCCCAGCAGGACGAACATGCCGATCTGGGCGATCCAGCCGAGCCCCTCGGCGAACCCCCGGGTGGCGGGCCAGTGCGGCAGCTTGGCGTTGCCGAGCACCATGGAGGCGAGGTAGACGGCGAGGAAGCCGCTGCCGTGCGCCAGTGCGCCGGCCGCGTACGCGGTGACGGCGATGGCCATCACAGCGATCGGGTAGAGGCCGGAGGCGGGCAGGGCGACGTGCCTGAGACCCCAGGAGCCGAGCCAGCCGACCGCGAGGCCCAGGGCCGCGCCGATGGCCAGCTCCATGGCTATCTCGCCCAGCAGGACGTACCAGTGCTCGACCGGTCCGGCGGTGGAGAAGGCGACGACCAGGATGACCACGGGGGCGTCGTTGAAGCCGGACTCGGCCTCCAGGGTGCCCGTCACGCGCGCGGGCAGCGGGATGCGGCGGAGCACCGAGAACACCGCCGCCGCGTCCGTCGAGGACACCACCGCCCCGATGATGAGCGCCTGCCGCCATTCCAGACCGACCAGGTAGTGCGCGCCCGCCGCGGTGACGCCGACGCTCACCCCGACCCCGGCCAGGGCCAGCATGGTGGCGGACGCGAGGACGGGTTCGACCTCCTTCCACTTCGTGCCGAGGCCGCCCTCGGCCAGGATCACGACCAGGGCCGCGTATCCGATGACCTGGGTGAGTTCGGCATTGCTGAAGTGGATGTTCCCGATGCCGTCCTGGCCCATCAGGACGCCGATGCCCAGGTACACGAGCAGGCTGGGGAGCCCGCTGCGCGAGGAGATCCGGACGGCCGCGACGGCGACCAGCAGGACCAGGGAGCAGACGAGCAGGAGCTGGTTGAGATGGTGGACAGTCAGCGGCGGTTCCCTTCCTTGGCTCGCGCGCGGGCGGCGCGGAAGCTCACGTGCACAGGACCCGAGGGTGCGGTACGCCGCACCCAAGTACTTCGTTACCTTACCTAACTCTTGACGCTTTCTTGACGCTTCCCGAGGCAAGATCGAACGCCCGTGCCCGCCGGTACCCGACTCCGCGTCAAGTGGTGACAGGCCCTGCGCCTATGGTTGCTCCAGCGCTCAGTCAAAAGCACATGCCCGCCTGCCGCTCGCGTTAGGACAGCAAGGACAGCGATGCCCCCCAACACCACCGCCACATCGGGTGACAAGCCCGGCAAGACCGGCAGGAAGAAGGGGCGCAAAGCCCGTCTGGTCGTTCTGGTGCTCGTCCTGGCCGTCATCGGAGGCATCGCCTTTGGGGCCTACTGGTCGATCAGCACCGTCCGTGCGTCCTTCCCGCAGACCAAGGGTTCGATCACGCTCGAAGGCCTCTCCGGGCCCGTCACCGTGAAGCGCGACGGCAACGGCATCCCGCAGATCTACGCCTCGACCGACGCCGACCTGTTCATGGCCCAGGGCTACGTCCAGGCGCAGGACCGGTTCTACGAGATGGACGTGCGCCGCCACATGACGTCCGGGCGGCTGTCGGAGATGTTCGGCAAGGGCCAGGTGAAGAACGACGAATTCCTGCGCACCCTGGGCTGGGACCGGGTCGCGAAGCAGGAGTACGACACCAAGCTGTCGGCCGCCACGAAGAAATACCTCCAGGCGTACTCCAAGGGGGTCAACGCCTACCTGGCCGGCAAGGACGGCAAGGACATCTCCCTGGAGTACGCGGCCCTCGGCTTCGTAAACGACTACAAGCCCGAGCAGTGGACCCCGGTCGACTCGGTCTCCTGGCTGAAGGCGATGGCCTGGGACCTGCGCGGCAACATGCAGGACGAGATCGACCGCGCCCTGATGACCAGCCGCCTCGACCCGCAGCAGATCAAGGACCTCTACCCGGACTACCCGTACAGCCGCAACAAGGCGATCGTCCAGGAGGGGCAGTACGACGACGTCACCCGGACGTTCCGGCAGAGCGGCGCCACGAGCGGCTCAGGGACCCCGACGGGCACCGGCACGACCACGACCTCGTCGTCCGCCGGTTCGGCGCTCACGAGCCAGCTGGCGGGCCTCTACAACGTCCTGGACGACGTCCCCACGGCCGTCGGTGTGAACGGCCAGGGCATCGGCTCCAACTCCTGGGTCGTCGGCGGCCAGTACACCATCAGCGGCAAGCCGCTGCTCGCCAACGACCCGCACCTGTCGGCCTCGCTGCCGTCCGTCTGGTACCAGATGGGCCTGCACTGCACCACGGTCTCCAGCAAGTGCCAGTACGACGTCACGGGCTACACCTTCGCCGGTATGCCCGGAGTGATAATCGGCCACAACGCGGACATCGCCTGGGGCATGACCAACTCCGGTGTCGACGTCACCGACCTCTACCTGGAGAAGCTCTCCGGCGACGGCTACCTCTACAACGGCAAGACCAAGCCGTTCACCACGCGTGAGGAGACCATCAAGGTCGCCGGCGGCGCGTCCAAGAAGATCGTCGTACGCCAGACCGCCGACGGCATGCCCCTGCTGTCCGACCGCGACGACGAACTCGTCCAGGTCGGCAAGAGGGCCACCGTCAACACCGCCGCACCCGACCGCGGCGACGGCTACGGCATCGCCCTGAGGTGGACCGCGCTGGACCCCGGCACCACCATGGACGCCGTCTTCGCCCTCGACAAGGCGACCGACTGGAGCGGGTTCCGGGACGCGGCCGCCCAGTTCGACGTGCCCTCGCAGAACCTGATCTACGCCGACACCAAGAACGACATCGGCTACACCCTGCCGGGCCGGATCCCCACGCGGTCCTCGGTGGACGACGGCTCCATCCCCGCCCCGGGCTGGGACTCCAAGTACAAGTGGACCGGGTTCATCAAGCAGGACGAACTGCCCTACGAGTACAACCCGAAGCGCGGCTACATCGTCACCGCCAACCAGGCCGTGATCGACAAGGGCAAGTACCCCTACACACTCACCACGGACTGGGGCTACGGCACCCGCAGCCAGCGCATCACCGACCTGATCGAGTCGAAGATCAAGGACGGCGGCAAGATCTCCACCGACGACATGCGCCAGATGCAGCTGGACAACAGCAGTGAGATCGCCAAGCTGCTGGTGCCCAAGTTGCTGAAGATCAACCTCGACGACAAGAACGTGCGCGAGGCCCAGAAGCTGCTCGAGGGCTGGGACTACACCCAGGACTCCGACTCCGCGGCCGCCGCCTACTTCAACTCGGTCTGGCGCAACATCCTCAAGCTCGCCTTCGGCAACAAGCTGCCCAAGGAACTGCGGGTCAAGGGTCAGTGCCTGTGGGTCGACAAGATCGACAGCACCGGACCGGTCGACGACGACACCAAGGTGCGCGAGTGCGGCGAGCGCGACGCCGACCAGGCCCAGCCGGACGGCGGCGACCGCTGGTTCGAGGTGGTCCGCAACCTCATGAACCAGCCCGACAGCGCCTGGTGGAAGACGCCGGCCGGCGTGGGCCACCGCCCCAAGGCCGACAACATGAACGAGCTGTTCGCGCGCGCCATGATCGACGCCCGCTGGGAGCTGACCGCCAAGCTCGGCAAGGACATCGACACCTGGAGCTGGGGCCGGCTGCACCGGCTGTTCCTGAAGAACCAGACCCTGGGCACCGACGGCCCGAGCGTCGTCCAGTACATCCTCAACCGCGGCCCCTGGAAGCTCAGCGGCGGCGAGGCCACGGTCAACGCGACCGGCTGGAACGCGGCCGGCGGCTACGGCGTCGTCTGGGTCCCGTCCATGCGGATGGTCGTCAACCTCGACGACCTCGACAAATCCAAGTGGATCAACCTGACGGGGGCCTCCGGCCACGCCTTCAGCGCCCACTACACCGACCAGACGGGCAAGTGGGCCGCCGGCGAGCTGCTCCCGTGGTCGTTCTCGGACAAGGCGGTCGACAAGAGCACCAGCGACACGCTCGTCCTCAAGCCGTGAGCGGCTGACCGCACACCGCCGAAGCGGCCCGCCACGCACGCGTGGCGGGCCGCTTCGTGTCAGTGCGCTCACGCGAACCGGCGCACCCCCGACGGCGTCACCACCGCCTGCACCGGCCGGTCGTGCGCCTCCGCGGGCACGTGCCCGACGACCTCCGTGCCGTAGAGCAGCACCACGAGCGCGGGCCGCGCGCCCGCGCGTTCCAGCCGGGCCAGCACACGGTCGTACGACCCGCCGCCGCGCCCCAGCCGCATCCCGCGCGCGTCCACCGCCAGTCCCGGCAGCAGCACCGCGTCCGCGCGGAGCAGCGCGTCCGGCCCGAGGCGTTCACCCGAGGGTTCCAACAGGGCCATTTTCCCGCCATGTCGGACGAGAGCCAGGGAGTCCTCCCCGGCGTAGGCGCCCCAGTCCAGGTCGTTGTCGGGCAGCAGTACGGGGAGCAGGACGCGCACACCCCGCGCGAGCAGCGCGTTCAGCAGGGGGAGGGTGCCCGGTTCGTTCCCGACGGAGACGTAGGCCGCGACGGTTTGCGCGCCCGCCAGCTCGGGCAGCTCCAGTGCGTGTGCGGCCAGGGCGTCGGCCGCCTCCCTGACGACATCCGCCGTCAACCTGTTCCTCACTCCGAGGAAGTTCCGCCGCAATGTCGGCTTGTCACTCTCGGCCTCGGGTCCACCGTGCTCCACTGGTCGTTCCCGCACCCTTCTTAATCAGGTCATATGCGTGCCAATTGCCCGGAGGCTCAGATTCTCCGCAAAGGCACCGGATAAGGTTGCGGACATGACTCAGTCGCACCCCAGGATCAGCAAGGCTGTCATTCCCGCGGCAGGCCTCGGCACCCGGTTCCTGCCGGCCACCAAGGCCACTCCCAAGGAGATGCTGCCGGTCGTCGACAAGCCGGCGATCCAGTACGTGGTCGAGGAGGCCGTGTCCGCGGGGCTCGACGACGTCCTCATGATCACCGGACGCAACAAGCGTCCCCTGGAGGACCACTTCGACCGCAACTACGAGTTGGAGTCGGCCCTCCAGAAGAAGGGCGACGCCCACCGGCTCGCCAAGGTGCAGGAGTCCAGCGACCTGGCCACGATGCACTACGTGCGCCAGGGCGACCCCAGGGGCCTCGGCCACGCCGTGCTGTGCGCGGCCCCGCACGTCGGCCACGAGCCCTTCGCCGTGCTGCTCGGCGACGACCTGATCGACCCCCGCGACCCGCTGCTCCAGCGCATGATCGAGATCCAGGAGCGGCACGGCGGCAGCGTGATCGCGCTCATGGAGGTCGCTCCCGAGCAGATCCACCTCTACGGCTCCGCGGCCGTCGAGGCCACCACCGACGGCGACGTCGTCAAGGTGACGGGACTGGTCGAGAAGCCGGACGCGGCGGACGCCCCGTCCACCTACGCGGTCATCGGCCGGTACGTGCTCGACCCGCACATCTTCGACATACTGCGGCGCACCGAGCCGGGCCGCGGCGGCGAGATCCAGCTCACCGACGCCCTCCAGCAGCTCGCCCAGGACGAAAAGGCCGGCGGACCGGTGCACGGCGTCGTCTTCAAGGGCCGGCGTTACGACACCGGCGACCGCGGCGACTATCTGCGTGCCATTGTCAGACTCGCGTGCGAACGTGAAGACCTGGGCCCGGACTTCCGGGCCTGGCTTCGCAGTTACGTAGCCGAGGAGATGCAGCAGAGTTGAGCAGCGCCGCGACCCGCCCCGCCGGCCCGGACCGCCTGTGGTCGGTGGACGAGCACCTGGAGGACATCCTCTCGACCGTCCGCCCCCTGGACCCCATCGAGCTGCAACTCCTCGACGCGCAGGGCTGTGTCCTGGTCGACGACGTCATGGTGCCGGTCTCGCTGCCGCCGTTCGACAACAGCTCCATGGACGGGTACGCGGTACGGGTCACGGACGTGGCGGGCGCGAGCGAGGAGTTCCCGGCCGTCCTGGAGGTCGTCGGGGACGTCGCGGCGGGCGCGGCCGAACTGACCGCCGTCGGCCCCGGCCAGGCGGCCCGCATCATGACCGGCGCCCCGCTGCCGCCCGGCGCGGAGGCCGTCGTCCCCGTGGAGTGGACCGACGGCGGGCTCGGCGAGGGACCGGTCACCGGGATGCGAGCGAGCAGCCTCGCGCCCGAGGGCGCCCGGGGGCACGTGCGCGTGCACCGGCCGGCCGAGGCACGCGCGCACGTGCGCGCGAAGAGCAGCGACGTGAAGGCGGGCGACCTCGCCCTGGAGGCCGGCACCGTGCTCGGCCCGCCGCAGATCGCCCTGCTCGCCGCGGTCGGCCGCGGCACGGTGCGGGTGCGCCCGCGCCCGCGCGTGGTCGTCGTGTCCACCGGCAGCGAACTCGTCCAGCCCGGCGAGGAACTGGGCAGCGGCCAGATCTACGACTCCAACAGCTTCGCCCTCACCGCCGCCGCCCGGGACGCCGGTGCCATCGCCTACCGGGTGGGCGCCGTCGTGGACGACGCCGAGACGCTGCGCTCCACCATCGAGGACCAGCTCGTCCGCGCCGACCTGATGGTCACCACCGGCGGGGTGAGCGTGGGGGCGTACGACGTCGTCAAGGAGGCGCTGGCACACGTCGCCGACGAGGACGAGGCGGGTGGCGGCATCGACTTCCGCAAGCTCGCCATGCAGCCCGGCAAGCCCCAGGGCTTCGGCTCCATCGGCCCCGAGCACACCCCGCTGCTGGCCCTGCCCGGCAACCCCGTGTCGTCGTACGTCTCCTTCGAGCTGTTCGTCCGGCCCGTCATCCGCACCCTGATGGGACTGCCCGACGTCCACCGCCCCCGCGCCAAGGCGACGCTCAGGGCGGGCAAGGCGCTGAGCTCCCCGAAGGGACGCAGGCAGTTCCTGCGCGGGGCGTACGCGGACGGCGAGGTCACCGCTGTGGGCGGGGCCGGCTCGCACCTGGTCGCGGCACTGGCACACGCCGACGCTCTGATCGTCGTACCGGAGGACGTGGAAACCGTCGAGCCGGGCACCGAGGTCGAGGTCGTCCTGCTCGGTTAGCCCGGTGGGCGGTGCTGCCCGGCGGGCGGTCCTGCCCGGTCGTGTGCGCCCGCTTGGCGGTACCGTGTCGCGCACAGCAGGCCCGAGCGCCGCACCGCGACGGGCCCGGACCGGGAGCGCCACACAGCATGACTGAGCCCTTCCGGGGGGAGACCCCCGGACCCCCTGTGCCCGAGCGTCTGACGCACATCGACGACGCGGGCGCCGCCCGCATGGTCGACGTGTCCGGCAAGGACGTGACGGCGCGCACCGCCCGCGCGAGCGGACGCGTCCTCGTCTCGCCCCGCGTGGTGGAGCTGCTGCGCGGCGAGGGCGTTCCCAAGGGCGACGCCCTCGCCACCGCGCGCATCGCCGGGATCATGGGTGCCAAGCGCACCCCCGATCTGATCCCGCTGTGCCACCCCTTGTCGGTCTCCGGTGTGAAACTGGATCTGTCGGTCGCGGACGACGCGGTGGAGATCCTGGCCACCGTGAGGACGACGGACCGCACGGGTGTCGAGATGGAGGCCCTCACGGCGGTCTCCGTCGCGGCGCTCACCGTGATCGACATGGTCAAGGCGGTCGACAAGGGAGCGGTCATCACGGACGTACGCGTGGAGGAGAAGACGGGCGGCAAGTCGGGCGACTGGAGCCGGACGTGACGGGCGGCCCCGCGGGCGGCGGGGCGCCGTACCGGGCGCTCGTCGTGACCGCGTCCAACCGTGCCGCCGCCGGGGTCTACGAGGACCGGGGCGGCCCGCTGGTCGCGGCCGGCCTCAGGGGCTTCGGGTTCGCCGTCGACGGACCGCGGGTCGTGCCCGACGGGGAGCCCGTGACGGCCGCGCTGCGCGCCGGGGTCGAGGCCGGGTACGACGTCGTGGTGACCACCGGCGGCACCGGCGTCTCGCCCACCGACCGCACCCCCGAGGCGACCCGCGCGGTGATCGACTACGAGGTCCCGGGCATCGCGGAGGCCGTCCGGGCGTTCGGACGGGAGAAGGTGCCCACCGCCGCGCTCTCCCGGGGCCTGGCCGGGGTGGCGCGCCGGACACTGATCGTCAACCTTCCGGGGTCCACCGGCGGGGTGCGGGACGGCCTCGCCGTCCTGGAACCGCTGCTGGCACACGCCGTCGACCAGATCCGCGGCGGCGACCACCCCGGAACTGGCAGTGGAGGTGCGAGCTGAACAGCCCTTCCTGGCCCGTGGTGCTGGTGGACGGCGAGGTCGTCCTGCGGCCCATAAAAGTGCGCGACCAGCGGGCCTGGCGCGAGGTCAACCGGCGCAACCGGGACTGGCTGCGCCCCTGGGAGGCGACCATTCCGCCGCCCACCCCCAGCGGGCCGGTCGCGCACCGCCCGACCTTCCGGCAGATGGTCCGGCACCTGCGCTCCGAGGCGAACGCGGGGCGCATGCTGCCGTTCGTCATCGAGTACCAGGGGCGGCTGGTGGGGCAGCTGACGGTCGCCGGGATCACCTGGGGGTCGATGTGCTCGGGGCATGTCGGCTACTGGGTGGACCGGTCGGTGGCGGGCCGCGGGGTGATGCCGACGGCCGTCGCGCTCGTGGTGGACCACTGTTTCCGTACCGTCGGGCTGCACCGCATCGAGGTCTGCATTCGCCCGGAGAACCGGCCCAGCCGCCGGGTGGTGGAGAAACTCGGATTCCGCGAGGAGGGGCTGCGGCCGCGTTATCTGCACATCGACGGAGCCTGGCGTGACCACCTCGTCTTCGCCCTGACGGCGGAAGAGGTGCCCGAGGGGTTGCTCGCGCGCTGGCAGCGGGCACGCTCCAGGAGTGCGTCCGCGAAGGCGCCGGACACGACGGGCGGCCCGAACGCCCCCTGGAATCAGCAGAACACGTCGGGGAATCCCGGCTAGCCCCGGAAATGGAATACATGTTCGAAATTGATCGGTTGATGACCGTCTCCGGGCGTTGAATTCGCGACTCCGGTGGCCTGTTGATCGCATCGGTCACAAAAAAAGCTCGAAATATCAGCCGGATCGTGCGACACACCGACGCAATTGGCAGATGGCCCCACGCAAACCCCTCTACCGTGTGAGGCGTGAGCAGCAGCGGCCTCATCTACGCAGTCATTGTCGGGGCCTGGGCCGCCTACTTGGTGCCGATGTGGCTCCGTAGGCAGGACGAGCTGAACGAGGCCCGTCCGACGGAACGCTTCAGCACCGCCATCCGGCTGCTGTCCGGACGGGCGGGGATGGAGCGCCGGTACGCCAGGGACCTAAGGGCGCGCTCCGCCTCGGAGGGGGAGCAGGACGCCGGTGATCCGGACGCCACCGACTCGGTGGACGTCCGGGCCTTCGCCATGCCTCCGACCCGCCGTCAGGTTCGGGCGGAGGCGGAGCCGGAGGCACCCGGGTACCGGGAGGCGGCCCGCGACCAGCAGGCCGCTGTGGCGGCCAAGTCGCCCTCCGCGCCGGCACGTCAGCAAGGCGGCACGGCCGCCTCCGGGCAGGCTCCGGCATCCACCTCCGCGACCGAACCGGACGCGGCGCGCAAGCGGGTCCCGGCGGCCCGACGCGCGCCCAGCGCGCAGACGGCGGCAGCGCGCGCCCAGCGCTCGAAGGTGCTCGCCCGCCGTCGGCGCACCACCGTCCTGCTCTTCGTCGCCTTCACGCTCGGCGCGATCGTCGCGGCCGTCGGCGGGCTGGCGTTCCTGTGGGCGCCCGGCGTGCCCGCCGTGATGCTCAGCACGTACATCGCCCACCTGCGCACGCAGGAACGGCGCCGCTTCGCCTACCAGATGGACCGGCGTCAGGCCGAGGCCGCCGCACAGCGGTTGCGTGAGCGGCAGCCCCGGCGGCGCGCGCCCCTCGAACCGGGCGCGGTCGCCGACGAACCGGACGAGGGCCCGGCGACCGAGACCGACCCCGGGCTGTCCGCGCTCGCCGCCGACCGGCGTGCCCTCGTCGAGCAGACCGACCACGCCGAGTGGGTCGACCAGCAGCGCGAGCGGCAGCGGCGGCCCGGACAGGGAGACAGCTGGGACCCGGTACCGGTGCCGCTGCCGACCTACGTGACCGCGCCGGTCGCGCCGCGCGCCACCTCCGACGTGGACCTCGGGGCGCCCGACGCGTGGAGTTCCGCGCGGTCCAGCTCCGTCGCACCGGAGCAGGAGGCGAGGCCGGCGGCGCCGGAGGCCGAGGCGCAGGAGCCCGCCACCGACGACGACAGGCCGGACGACGGCCGCACCGACGCCCGCCGGGCGGCCTCCGCGCGCAGGGCACGGGAGCGCGGCCGTACGCCGCTCTTCGACCAGTACGAGGACGGCGAGCGCCCGCGCGCGGCCAACGAGTGATCCGCAGCGGGCCCGGGGCTCCCTCGGGACCCCGGTCCTGACCAGTCAGGGAACGGATTTCCAAGCACCCCGACGGGGATGCTAGAGTTTCACTCGTTGCAAGGGCCTGTGGCGCAGTCCGGTAGCGCACCTCGTTCGCATCGAGGGGGCCAGGGGTTCAAATCCCCTCAGGTCCACTGCACATCTGTTCTCGAGTCCGCTCGGGAGCGGTTGACGAGATCCCGTCGATCTTCATGATCGGTCGGGATCTTCGTCGTTTCCGGGGTCCGTTCGAACCCGCTCCCTGTTCGGGGTGGGACAGGGGGGACGGCGGCTGTCGGCGGATTCGGCGGGGAGCGGTGCGCTATGCCGGAGGGGTTGGCCCAGTGGGGATACGAGCTGTTCCTGAGGCGGGAAGCGGCGCGACGGCGCGGCCCGGCACCGGAGAACCACGCGGGAAAGGACATCGCGCAAAGGGGGTTCGAGCCATGCCTGCTGGCCCTGCTCCGGTTGTCGGTGGGCACCGACCCCGGCCCCGGTCTCACCACGGGGTGGTTCCCGGCGGCGCTCGTCCGCACCGGCCACCTCGTCCGCGCGGCCGAGCTGGCCTGGACGATCGGCGACGAACTCGAACGGAGCAGGCAGCTCCTGGCCCTGGTGAAGGCCGCGGCCGACGCCGGGGACCTGTACGGCGCCCAGGCGCTCGCCGAGTCCGTTCCGCTGCCGCAGCTGCGGGACGAGGCGCTGGTCGCCCTCGTACCGGCGTGGGCCCGTGCCGGTGAACGCGACCTGGCCACGGCGCTCGCAGAAGGGATTCGCTACCCGCACAACTGGGCGAGGGCCTGGGCCGTGCTGGCGCGGGCGGTGGCGGACGACGGCGACATCCAGGACGCGCTCGGGTTCGTCGGCCGCGCCGACGACGAGGCGCGGGCTTTCGTCTTCGACGGGACGGGAGAGGTACTCGTCCTTCTCATGGAGGCGGCCGCCGCCACCGGCGACCAGGAGCGGGCCGCCGCACTCGCCGACCGCGTGGAGGACTTCACCCGCTCCCACACCAGGGCGGCCTGGTCCAAGTCCCGGCCCCTGGCGGCGGTATTGGCCCGGGAGGCCCTGAGCGGAGACCTGGACCGGCTCGACACCCTGCTGCGTACCCCGTCAAGACCCTCCGCCGCCGGGGACGTACTGTGCGGTTGGGCGCTCGACGCGGCGGCCGACCAGGGCGGGGCGCAGGCCGACCAGGGCGGGGCGGGGGACGACCAGGGCGGGGCGGAGGACGTGGTCCAGGACTTGACCCGGGACGTGGGCCAAGGCGCGCCCCGGGAAGGAGAGTTCGACGAGTTCAGCCCCCGCCCCCTCCCACCCCGACCCTTCCTCACCGCCTGGGAGCTGGCGTGGGTGCTGGACGCCGTCGCGGAAGCCGCGGACCTGGATGTGGCCCTGGCCCTCGCCGACCGGGCCGAGGCGCTGCTCGAAAGCGGTGGTGCCGGCCGTGATCACGACCATCTGCTGAGGGCCGTGACACTTCTGCTGGCCCGCCGGGGACAGGCGGAGCGGGCCATGGCCCTCGCCGACCGGATCGACGCCGACCTGCGCGCGGGACGGCAGGCGGAGATCGTCGGGGAGCTGGCGCGTTCCGGCGACACGGACACCGCCGAGTCCCTCGCGCACGCGATCACCGATCCCCGGGCACGGGCCAGGGCGTTGATCGAGGTGGTCCGGGAGCTGGCCCGACGCGGTGCCCCGGACGCGGCCGAGACCGTTGCCAACCTGATCGACGACCGCTGGGCACAGGACGAGGCACTGGTGGCGGTCGTCCAGGGGCGGGCCCGGCGCGGCGACCCGGACCGGGCCGAGACCCTCGCCCACTCGATCGCCCACCGCGCGACCCGGGCCCGCGCCCTGGCCGCGCTCGCGGAGGTGTCCGAGCCGTCCCGCGCCCGCCGGCTCGCCGCCCAGGTCGTGGTTCTCGGCGGCTGGGACGCCGCCCTGCCCGTCCTGGAACGGATCGTGCCCCGTTCCACGGCCGTTGTCGTCGACCAGATGATGATCCGCGACGGACTATGACGCCCTGCCCGACCACCGCTGATTGCGAGCAGCCCCCGATGATCCCGAAACTGCCCCTGCACAGCCCTCGTTGGCGTGAACTCGACGGTGTGTCAGCCGAGGAGGTGAGAGCACTCCTGGAGGACATGGCGTCGGACGGTGCCACCGGGAGCGGCGACGCGTGGCCGGGCGCCTGGAAGGACCTGGCCGACGGCCTCATCGACGACGGAACCGTCTTCGACGGAGCCTATGCGGCCCTGCCGCACCTCGTAGCGGCCGCAGCGGCTCTGCCCCCGGACCGGACCGTGGATTTCTGGGTGGACATGGGACTCATCGTGACCGCGGAGGACCGGTCCCCCGTCCCGGCCGATCTCCAGGAGGGCTTCAGCGCCGCACTCCTGCTGGCAGAGCGGGCGGCCGTACGGAGTCTCCTCGCCACCGACGCCCCGGCAGAGGCCCGTACCTCCCTCGCGCTGAGCTGCCTCGCCTTCGCCGGTCACCACATCGGCACCGCCCTGTGGTCCCTCGAACCGCAGGAGGGGTACCTCGGGCTGCTGTGCCCCGGGTGCGGGAGCGACACCGAGATCCCCGACTTCTTCGTGGACCCGGTGCGTCCGCCCCTTGAGGCTCCGCAGCTGCCAGGAGCCGTTCCGGTCCGTCCGGGGGAGCACCCCTGGGGCGCGGTCGCCACCGCGTTGCGCGAGGAGTCGCTGGGGGAGGGGTGGGAACCCTTCCTGGGGGTGGCACGCGACGTCGCGGCGGCCGGCGTACACCCCGCAACGCCGGGCCGGGCCGCCCTGTGCCTGGTCGCCGGCATGGTCGCGGCCGACGGCGCCGGGCAGGCGGGGCGGGCACGGGCCCGCGAACTGATGCAGCTCACCGGGTACTTCAGCTGCTGGGACTGCGAACGGACCTGGACGATCGCCGACGGCCTGGCGGAGAACCCGGACGGCGCGCGCCCTCAGAACCACCCCTCGGCGGAGCGGACGGCCGCCGACCGTCCGGCTCCCGCCGCGGGGTCGGTGCGGGACGCCCCCACGCGTGAAGTGCCGGCCCGGCTCCGGCGGGACGGGAGGGCGCTGGTCACGGCCGACGGCACCGTCTGGGGTCACCTGACGGAGTTCTCCGACTCCGCACCCGACCCCGTGGCTGTCTCCATCGGAGGTGTCGACGCGCTGGCGGCCGTGTCCCGTCCCGGTCGGCCCGCACTCGTCGCCGGTGCCGGGGACCGGGGCGCGGTGTGCCTGTGGGATCCGGCCGACGGCCGGCTGGTCCACGGCCCGCTGCCGGGGTGCCCCGACCGGGTCCGCTCGCTGGCGGCCCTCCCCCTGCCCGACGGCCGCGTCCTCCTGGCCGCCGGGAGTGAGACAGGGACGATCGTCCTGTGGGATCCCGGCACCGGGCAGCCGGTCCTAGAACCGGTCCGCAGCACGCCGGGCGAGGTGGTCGGGATGTGCGCCGCGACCGTCCCCGACGGCCGGACCCTGCTCGTCACCGCCACCTCCCGAGGCGCGGTCCGGTCGTGGGACCCGGTCACCGGCGAGGCCGTCGGGAGCCTCAACCCGTACGGCAGCCCGATCCGGTCGATCACCGCCGTCCCGATCTCCGCCGGCCATACGCTGGTCGTCGCCGCGGACACCGGGGGCGGCGTCCACGTGTGGGACCCGGCCGTCGGCGACCCCTGGGAGCGGGGCGCGGCCGTGCAGTTGAGCGGACGCGCCCTCGGCGGTGTCGTTCACCGGGTGGCAGCCGTGGCGGCCGTACCCGCACCGGACCGCACGCTGCTGGCCACCGCGGACGACCAGGGCGTGGTCAGGCTGTGGGACCTCGCCACCGGAGAGCCGGCCGGCGACGCCCTGCCCGCCTCGACGGGCACCGCGGGCCTCCCGGTGGTGACCGCCACCACGCTGCCCGACGGGCGCCGCGTCCTGGCCGTCGGCAGCAGCCTCGGGCGCCTGCGGATATGGGAACCGGAGACCGGCACGGTGCAGCACATCGCACTGGACCTGGCGCCCACCTGTCTGGCCACCGCGGGTCCCGGCCTGATCGTCGGACACGCCCGCGGAGCAGTCGGGCTCCCACTCACCGGCCGGTGAGAACGCCGCCACCGGCCGCCTGCGGTGGGAGCGGGTGACCGGCCACGTGGACCGAGCCCGGCCCGCGGTGGCCGACGGCACGGCGTACACCGCCGGCGGGAAGCCGCGCGCCCACGAGCACGTCACCACCCCCGCCGTGGCCGACGGCCGGGTCCACCGGTGGTGGCCGACGCCCCCGTCTGCACCGGCGGTCACCACGGCCTGTGCGCGCTGGACGCCGTCGACGGCACGAAGCGCTGGGAGCGGCGCTTCGCCCCCCCCGGGGGCAGCCCGGACTGGCGCGGGCTACAGATCTCCGCCCAGGTCCTTCGCGAAGCAGCGGCTCGACTCGTGGTGGCGGTAGTAGCCGAACTTGGTGCACGGGGCGTAGCCACTGGAGGTGTAGAGGGCGATGGCCTCCGGCTGCTTGGTGCCGGTCTCCAGGACCATGCGCAGCCGGCCGGCCGCGCGGGCGTCGTCCTCCAGGGCCGTGAGGATCCGGCGGGCCAGGCCCCGGCCGCGCATCCCCTCGACGACGAACATGCGCTTGAGCTCGGCGTCGCCGTCCTCGTTGCCCTCACCGTTCGCGTCCTGGCTGCGCCAGCCGCCGGTGGCCACCGGGCGCTCGGACTCGTCGTACGCGATCAGGTAGACCCCGTTCGGCGGTGCGAAATCGGATGCGTCGAGGACCGTGGCGTCACCACCGTCGCCGTAGCGGACGTGGTACTCGGCCTGGACCTCGTCGTTGAGCTTGACGGCGTCGGGATGGTCGAACGCAACGCGACGTATATTCATGTGAGGTATCGTATATTCGTGCGGGCGGCCGGTCGGGCGGCGCGGTGGGCATCGGGACGCCGTCCAGTGTGCCGGTATCGTTCCCGCCGTGCTGACTGTGACCTCGGTGAATGTGAACGGGCTGCGGGCCGCCGCGAAGAAGGGCTTCGTCGAGTGGCTCGCTCAGACCTCCGCGGACGTGCTCTGCCTCCAGGAGGTGCGCGCGGAACCGCAGCAGCTCCCGGAAGAGGCGCGCGCGCCCGGCGGCTGGCACGTCGTGCACGCCCCCGCGGCGGCCAAGGGGCGCGCGGGCGTCTCCCTGTACACCCGGCGTGAGCCGGACCGGGTGCGGATCGGCTTCGGGTCGGACGAGTTCGACACGAGTGGGCGCTACGTCGAGGCCGACCTCCCCGGCGTCACCGTGGCCTCCCTCTACCTGCCCTCCGGCGAGGTCGGCACCGAGCGGCAGGACGAGAAGGTCCGCTTCATGGGCGAGTTCCACGCCCACCTGAAGGAACTGCGCGAGCGGGCCGCCGCCGACGGACGCGAGGTCGTCGTCTGCGGCGACTGGAACATCGCCCACCAGCAGGCCGACCTGAAGAACTGGCGCGCCAACGCCAAGAATTCCGGCTTCCTCCCGGAGGAACGGGAGTGGCTCGGCACCGTCCTGGACCCGGCCGACGGCGGCTACGTCGACGTCGTACGCGCCCTCCACCCGGACATGGAGGGGCCGTACACCTGGTGGTCGTATCGGGGCCGGGCGTTCGACAACGATTCAGGATGGAGGATCGACCTCGCCGTGGCGACCCCTGGACTGGCGGCCCGCGCCGTCAAGGCGTTCGTGGAGCGGGCGGCCAGTCATGAGGAGCGGTGGTCGGATCACGCTCCTGTGACGGTGGTCTTCGAGACGTGAGCCGAGGCGGGCCGTCAGGCGGAGGTGAAGGTCAGGCGTGAGGTGTCGGGCCCGGCCGGCCGGTCAGGTCCGCCACCCGAGCGCCCCTTGCCGACGTTGACGCGCACTCCGTCCCTGAGCAACTGTTCCCGCGTCACCTCACCGGCCGTGCCGAACGCCTCGCGGTAGCGGTTGACGGCGTACTCGTCGAGCCAGTCAGAGCGGATTCCGGTGGAGCGGGGACAGATGTCGCCGCGTGCTGTCGCGCGGCACACGTAGTCGCCGTACGGATAGCCCTTGCATGCGGCGAAGTACATGCGCCCTTCGCGGCCTGCGCAATGCGCGATGCCGGTGAGCAGGGCGGTTGTCCGGCTTCTCGGTCGGCGAGTGCCGTTGGAACGGGCCGCCAGGATGTCCTGCAAGGCTTGGAACTCCTCCTCGGAGAGCAGCGCGGACACGTCGACGCTCCTAGGCGGAGTCGGCCGTACCCCGGGGCTGGTCGCACAGCCGCCGGGGCCTTTCGACTCACTCTCGGAGCACGAACATCATTCCGAGGGGCAGTCTCCGGAAAGTACCCCGAAGGAGTGAGTCCCTGCGGTCGGCGATCTAGCCATGTTTCCGCAGCCGGCGGTCCAGGGCCAGCGAGACCTCCGCCTCCACCACGCTGCGGGCCAGCGGGCGTAGCCGGGCCAGGTCCTCCTCGGAGCCGTGGCGCAGGACGAGGCGGGCGAAGAGGTCGGCGAGGGCGTCGGCGTGTTCGCGTACGCTGCGGCCCGCCGCCAGCACCTCCGCCAGCGGGAGGCCCTCGCGGACCAGGGCCGAGGAGGCGTCGAGGAGGCGGCGGCTGATGTGGACGATGTCGTCGCCGTCGGTGCCCAGGTAGCCGAGCTCCATGGCGGCGGCGAGGTTCTCCGGGGTGACCTCGCCCTCGAAGCGGGCGGCGAGCTCCTCGGGGGTCAGGCGGACCGGTTCCTCCTCGCTGGGGGTGTCCACGCCGAGCAGGTCGGCGACGTCCCGGCCGTGGTCGAGGGCCTCCGCCAGTTCGGCGATGCCGTTGAGGGTGTGGCCGCGCTCCAGGAGTGCCGAGATGGTGCGCAGCCGGGCCAGGTGGTGGTCGTCGTACCAGGCGATACGGCCCTCGCGGCGGGGTGGCGCGATCAGCTTGCGTTCGCGGTAGAAGCGCAGCGTGCGCACGGTTATGCCGGCCCTTCCGGCCAGCTCCTCCATGCGGTACTCGCGCGGTCCGTCGTCTTCTGCCACGGCCGCAGCCTATGTCGTACCACCGGTACCCGCGGCGGAGCCGCTTACGGGAACGTCCTCCGCGCAGCCCCTACCCATCAGTACGGAGCTGCCCTAAAGTGCGACTGCGCCAGTGATTACTGGCGTAATCGCGGTCGAGGTGTGGAGGCTCCGGGATGGCCCAGCACGAACATGCAAGGGTGGCGGTGATCGGGTCCGGGTTCGGCGGACTGGGCGCGGCCGTGCGGTTGCGCCGGGAGGGGGTCACCGACTTCGTCGTCCTGGAACGGGCGGGCAGCGTCGGCGGCACCTGGCGGGACAACAGCTATCCGGGGTGCGCCTGCGACGTGCCGTCCCACCTGTACTCCTTCTCCTTCGCCCCGAACCCCGACTGGCCGCGCACCTTCTCCGGGCAGGAGCACATCCGCGCCTATCTCGAGCATGTCGCCGACACCTTCGGGCTCCGGCCCCATCTGCGCTTCGACGCCGAGGTGAAGCGCATGACCTGGGACGCGCGGCAGCTGCGCTGGGACATCGAGACGGCCGCCGGCACCTTCTCCGCCGACGTCGTCGTCTCGGCCACCGGCCCGCTGTCCGACCCGAAGATCCCCGCGATCCCGGGCCTGGACTCCTTCGAGGGCGAGGTCTTCCACTCGGCGCGCTGGAACCACGACTACGACCTGCGCGGCAAACGGGTCGCCATGGTCGGCACCGGTGCCTCCGCGATCCAGATCGTGCCCGCGATCCAGCCCGAGGTCGCCCGCCTCACCCTCTTCCAGCGCACCCCGCCCTGGGTGATGCCCCGCGTGGACCGCGCCATCGGCGCCGCCGAACGCGGGCTGCACCGGGCGCTGCCCTTCACCACCCGGGCCCGGCGCGGGCTCCTGTGGGGCATCCGGGAACTCCAGGTCCAGGCGTTCACCAAGCACCCCGACGAACTCGGCCTGGTCGAGAAGCTCGCCCTGCGCAACATGGCCCGCGCCGTCAAGGACCCGGCGCTGCGGGCGAAACTCACCCCGGACTACCGCATCGGCTGCAAGCGGATCCTGCTGTCCAGCACCTACTATCCGGCGCTCGCGCGGCGGAACGTGGACGTGGTGGCGAGCGGGCTCGCCGAGATCCGCGGTTCGACGGTGGTCGCCGCCGACGGCAGCACCGCCGAGGTGGACGCGATCATCTTCGGCACCGGCTTCCACGTCACCGACATGCCGATCGCGGAACGGGTCGTCGGCGCCGACGGACGCACCCTCGCGGAGTCCTGGCAGGACGGCATGCAGGCGCTGCGCGGTGCCTCGGCCGCCGGGTTCCCCAACTGGATGACGATCATCGGACCCAACACCGGCCTCGGGAACTCCTCCATGATCCTCATGATCGAGTCCCAGCTGAACTACCTGGCCGACTACCTGCGCCAGCTCCGGGTCCTCGGCGGCCGGGCGGCCCTCGACGCGCGCCCCGGTGCGGTGGCCGCCTGGAACGACAAGGTCCAGGAACGGATGAAGCGCACCGTCTGGAACACCGGCGGCTGCACCAGCTGGTACCTGGACGCGAACGGCCGCAACACCACCATCTGGCCCGGCACGACGACCGAGTTCCGGCGCGCGACCCAGCGCGTGGACCTGGGGGAGTACGACGTGATCCGCCCGCCCCTGCCGGACGACGCGGGCCGCGCGGACGGTGCCAGGTCCGGCGCGGAGGTGGGCGCGTGAGCCGGCTCGCCCATGTGACCAGCGGGCCCTACGCCCCGCCGGTGCCCGCGCGGGAACTCACCGTCGTCTCCGCCGACGGCGCCCGGCTGCACGTCGAGGTGCACGGCCCCGAGGACGCGCCCCCCGTCGTCCTCGCCCACGGCTGGACCTGCTCCACCGCCTTCTGGGCCGCGCAGATCCGGGAACTCGCCGTCGACCACCGGGTCGTCGCGTACGACCAGCGGGGTCACGGGCGCAGTCCCGCGAGCCCCGCGTGCACCACCGGCGCGCTGGCGGACGACCTGGAAGCGGTGCTGGCCGAGACACTCGCACGCGGGGAGAAAGCCGTGATCGTCGGCCACTCCATGGGCGGCATGACGGTCATGGCGGCCGCCGCGCGTCCCCGCTTCCGGGAGCACGCCGCCGCCGTTCTGCTGTGCAGCACGGGGAGTTCACGGCTGATCGCGGAGGCGCTCGTCATACCGTTGCGCGCCGGGGCGGCACGCACCTGGCTCACGGCGCGCGTCCTGGGCTCACGCGCCCCACTCGGACCGGTCACGCCCGTCGCGAAGCGCGTCCTCAGGTACGCGACCATGGGCGCCGGTTCCGCCCCGCACATGGTGGAGGCGTGCGCGCGGATCGTGCACGCCTGCCCGCGCGCCGTACGGCATGCCTGGGCGGGTGTCCTCGCGGAACTCGACCTCGACTCCGGCGTACGGGAGTTGCGGGTCCCCACGGCCGTCCTCACCGGTACGGCCGACCGGCTCACGCCCCCGCTGCACGCCCGCGCGCTGGTCGCCACGCTGCCGCACTCCCTCGGCGTCACCGAGCTGCCCGGCGTGGGCCACATGACGCCGGTCGAGGCGTCGGAGCCGGTCAACGGGAAGATCCGGGAACTCGTCACCACGTATGTGGCGGTCACCCCGGCGGACACCGGCGCCGAGGCGCCCGAGCGGATCACGGAGGGCTCATGAGCAGGGTCGGTCTCGAAGGACAGGTCGCGGTCGTCACCGGAGCGGCGCGCGGGGTCGGCGAGTTGCTCGCCCGCAAGCTCTCCGCGCGCGGGGTGAAGGTGGCGCTCGTGGGGCTGGAGGAGGAGGCGCTGAAGGAGGCCGCCGGACGGCTGCACACCGAAGGCGCCCACTGGTACGCCGACGTCACCGACCACGAGGCGATGAGCCGGGTCGCGGCCGAGGTCAAGGAGCGGTTCGGCAGGGTCGACATCGTGGTGGCCAACGCCGGGGTGGCGAACGGCGGTCCGTTCGCGGACTCGGATCCCGAGGCCTGGCGGCGGGTGATCGAGGTCAACCTGATCGGCTCGGCGGTGACGGCACGGGCGTTCCTGCCGGTGCTCCGGGAGAGCCGCGGCTATCTGCTCCAGGTCGCCTCGCTGGCCGCCATCACACCGGCACCGATGATGAGCGCGTACTGCGCGTCCAAGTCGGGTGTGGAGGCGTACGCGCACAGTCTGCGCGCGGAGATCGGCCACCAGGGCGTGCGCGTCGGCGTCGCGTACCTGTCGTGGACGGACACCGACATGGTGCGCGGCGCCGACCAGGACGACGTGATGCGGGAGTTGCGGCAGCGGCTGCCGTGGCCGTCGAACAAGACGTACCCGCTGGGTCCGGCGGTGGACCGGATGGTCGCCGGGATCGAACGGCGCTCGGCGCACGTGTACGGGCAGTGGTGGCTGCGCGGGATGCAGGGCGTGCGCGGCTACCTGCCGGCGCTCATCGGGACGGTCGGGCAACGTGAGATGAAGCGGTTCGCGCCCCGCCTGCAGGGTGTGCGCACGGGGCTCGTCGGTGCGGGTGGGGCGGCCGACGAGGAGGCGCGCACTACGCAGCGTCACTGATCGACATGCGTGCGTAGCCGGCCCGTGTGAATCTGGTCGAGGCCCCACTGAGGGCCGATTCCCCACACCTTCCACGGGAGTGAACCCACATGGGTATGAAGGACAAGGCCGGCAAGACGCAGGGTCAGGCCAAGCAGAAGGCGCGCGAGGGCCAGCAGCACGGCCAGCAGCAGGCGCAGCAGCACGGCCAGCAGACGCAGCAGCGTGGCCAGCAGGCGCAGCAGCGTGGCCAGCAGGCGCAGCAGCACGGCCAGCAGGCGCGTGAGCGCGGTCGTCAGAACATGGACGACACCGAGCAGGAGATGCAGGACCGGTTCAGCCAGGACTACGACGCCTAGCCGTCGTACCTGGCTGAGCCGGATCGTGTGGGGCGCCCTTCGTTCCGGAGGGTGCCCCGCGCTCTGACGGGGCTCTCCGGTGACGGGGTGCTCAGGGCGCCGTCGGTCTCGGGGGGAGCTTGGGGCGGGAGCGGTCGGGGGTCTCGGTGTAGTCCGGGGGGATCGCCGCCGGGTGGTCGGTCAGCAGGTCCAGGGCCAGTTGGATCGCTTCGTCCATCTCCACATGGCGGCCCTCCGCCCAGTCCAGAGGGGTGCGCAGGACCTCGCGGTCGGGGGCGACGCCGTGGTTCTCCACCGACCAGCCGTACTCCTCGAACCAGGCCGCGTTCATCGGCACCGTGATCACCGTGCCGTCGCCGAGCCGGTGCCGTCCGGTCATGCCGACCACTCCGCCCCAGGTGCGCTGCCCGACCACCGGGCCGAGCCTGAGCAGCCTGATCGCGGCCGTGATCATGTCACCGTCGGAGGAGGTGGCCTCGTCGGTGAGCGCCACGATCGGGCCGCGCGGGGCGTTGGAGGCGTACGACACCGGCTGGGCGTTCCTCGTCAGGTCCCAGCCGAGGATGGTCCGGGTGAGTTTCTCCACGACGAGTTCGCTGATGTGCCCGCCCGCGTTGCCGCGCACGTCGACGATGAGCGCCGGCCGCGACACCTCCCCGCGCAGGTCGCGGTTGAACTGGGCCCAGCCCGAACCGCCCATGTCCGGGATGTGCAGGTAGCCGCACGTGCCGCCGCTCATCTCCCGTACCACCTCACGGCGTTTGGCCACCCAGTCCTGGTAGCGCAGCGGCCGTTCGTCGATCAGCGGGAGGACGGCGACCCGGCGCGGCGGTCCCGGCTCGCCCGCGCCCGGGGTGAACGTCAGCTCCACCGTCGTACCGCCCGCGCCCGCGAGCAGCGGGTAGGGGCCGGTCACCGGATCCACCGGCCTGCCGTCCACGTGGGTGAGGACCGCGCCCTCGCGGATCCCGGTGCCCGCGAGCGGGGAGCGGGCCTTGGAGTCGGAGGAGTCGCCGGGCAGGATCCGCTGGACCGTCCAGCCGCCTTCCCGGCGGGCGAAGTTGGCGCCGAGCAGGCCCTGGAAGCGCTGGTAGTGCGGCGGGCCCTCGTTGCGGCGGGCGGGGGTGACGTAGGCGTGCGAGGTGCCCAGCTCGCCGAGGAGCTCGCGCATCAGGTCGGCGAACTCGTCGGGGGAGGCGACGCGTTCGACCAGCGGACGGTACTGGTCCAGCACCCCGTCCCAGTCGATGCCGCACATCCCGGGGTCCCAGAAGTAGTCGCGGATGAGCCGGCCGGCCTCGGCGTACGCCTGGCGCCACTCGGCGGGCGGGTCGACCTCGTGCAGGATGCGGCGCAGGTCGATCCAGACGGTCGTGTCCCCGTCGCCCGACTCGGTCGACGGGACGGCCCGCAACTCCCCCTCGTCGACCACGACCAGCCGAGTGCCGTCGCCGCTGACCGTGAACCAGTCGAGGTGGTCGACGAGTTCGGCCTTCTTCGCCTTGCTGATGTGGAAGTACTCCAGGGTCGGCCGGCCGCTGGTGTCGGCGGGGTTGGCGAAGGTCTCGCCGAGCGCGCCCGAGATCGGCCAGCGCAGCCAGACCAGACCGCCGCCGGCGACCGGGTACATGGTGGAGTACTTGGAGGCGGCGACCGGGAAGGGGGTCACCCGGTTCTCCAGTCCCTCGACCTCGACCGTCACCGTGCTGCCGTCGCCGGGCTCCTCGTCCTCGACGGGGTCCAGACCGCCGGCGGCGGGCCGTCCGTCCGGGCTGAGGGCGAAGGGGGACGGGGTCGCCGAGGAGAGCGGGACCAGGTAGGGGCGGCAGCCCAGCGGGAAGGAGAGGTCGCCGGTGTGCACGTCGTACACCGGGTCGAAGCCGCGCCAGGACAGGAACGCGAGGTAGCGGCCGTCGCGTGTGAACACCGGGTTCTCGTCCTCGAAGCGGCCGTTGGTGATGTCGATGACGAGCCGGTCGCTGATCCGCGCCATCTTGATCTGCCGCAACGTGCGGCCGATCCCCGGATGCGACCAGGTCAGCCATGACCCGTCCGGCGAGAAGGCCAGATCGCGGACGGGACCGTTGAGCGAGTGGATCAACTCGACCGGATCGACCGGATCGACCGGATCAACGGAATCGGCGGAATCAACGGACTCAACGGACTCAACGGGGTCGGCAGACACGGAATCAACGGGATCGGCAGCGGACTCGGCGCCCTCGGCCCCTTCGGCACCCTCGTCCTGCGGCATGTCGATCAGCAGCAGCCGTCCGTCGTGCGAGGCGACCGCCAGCCGTTCGCCCAGCGGGTCGGAGACCAGTTCGAGCACGCGGCCCAGCCGCCCGGAGGCCAGCCGGTGCGGCGGGCGGTCGCCGCTCGCCCGGGGCAGCGAGGCGACCTCGATCGCGTCCTCGCCCCCGGCGTCCGTGACGTAGGCGATCCGGCCGGTGGAGCCGAGCATCTCCGGGAGCCGTACCCGTACCCCGGGTGTGTCCGCGATGGTGCGGGCCGGGCCGTCGCGGTGGGTGAGCCAGTACAGGCTGCCGCGTACGACGACGGCGCTGGCCCGTCCCGTCTCGTCGACCGAGACGCCGTCGACGTGCTGGGCGGCCGGCACCTGGTAGGGGCGGCGGCCCGCGCGCGGGCCGGACAGCCGTACGTCCAGCCTGCGCGGCTCCGCCTCGGGGCCGAGGTCGTCGACGAGCCACAGGTCGCCTGCGCACTGGTACACCACCCGGGTGCCGTCGCTGGCGGCGTGCCGGGCGTAGAAGGCGTCGTGGTCGGTGTGCCGGCGCAGGTCGGAGCCGTCGTGGGCGCAGGAGTAGAGGTTGCCGATGCCCTCGTGGTCGGAGAGGAAGGCGATCCGGTCGCCGACGAACATCGGGGCGTCCAGATGGCCCCCGATGCCGGCCAGCAGCCGCCGGCCGTGCAGCCACAGCCGGCCCGTGGCACCGCCCCGGTAGCGCTTCCAGCCGGCCGGTTCGTGCGGCGGGGTGCCGGTGAGCAGCAGGGTCCTGCGCTCGCCGGCGAGGTCGGCGACCTGGATGTCGGCGACCGGGCCCCAGGGCAGCTTGCGCCCGGGGTCGCCGTCGGGGGAGACCTTGTAGGCCCAGGTGAAGTAGGAGAACGGCTGGCCGTGCGAGGCGACCGCCAGGATGTCCCCGTCGGGTGTCCAGCCGCACACCCGGGTGTCCGCGCTGCCCCAGTAGGTCAGCTGCCGCCCGGGGCCGCCGTCGACGTCGGTCAGGTGGATCTCGGGCACCAGGCTGCGCCAGCTCGTGTACGCGACCCGGCGGCCGTCGGGGGAGAATCGCGGATGGCCGACCTTGGTGCGGTCGACGGTGAGCCGCCAGGCGCGGCCCGGGGTGTCGAGGGAGGTCAGCCAGAGGTCGTCCTCGGCCACGAAGCACAACAGGTCGCCGTGGAGATGCGGCAGGCGCAGATAGCTCACCTCCCCATGCTTTTCCGGGCCGGGAGGGGCAGCAACTCGTGGAGACGTACGCGTGCGACACGCGGCGTGAGAGAGCACACGTACGAAACGGTTTCGTTTCTATAGATCTCGGGGTATCTTCGTGGTGTAAGCGGGAAGACACCGATGGAGCAACGGAGGGTGAGTGGCATGACTGAGGTCGCAACGGCGCGTCGCAGTCGGATCACGCCCGAGCGCGAGGCCGAGCTGTACGAGGCCGTGCTCGACCTGCTCCGGGAGGTCGGCTACGACGCCCTCACCATGGACGCCGTCGCCGCCCGCACCAAGTCCAGCAAGGCCACCCTCTACCGCCAGTGGGGCGGCAAGGCCGAGCTGGTGGCCAAGGCGGTCCGGCACAACAAGCCGGGCGGCTTCGGGAACATCGACACCGGCTCGCTCAAGGGCGACCTGCACGCCCTCACCCTGCGCTCGGACGACTGCCAGATGGAGCAGAGTTCCGCGCTCATGCGAGGGCTCGCCATGGCGGTCCACGGCAGCCCGGAGCTCCTGGCGGCGTTCAAGGAGCACCTGATCGAGCCCGAGATGATCGAGTTCCGCCGCGTGCTGCAGCGGGCGATCGACCGGGGCGAGGTCCGTGCGGACAACCCGGCCATCGACTTCGTGATGCACATGATGATCGGCGGGTTCGCCGCCCGTTCGCTGATCGACGAGCAGCCTCCCACCCAGGACTTCCTGCTGCAGTACATCGACGCCGTGGTGCTCCCCGCCCTCGGCGTCTGCACCCACTGACCCTTCCCCGCAGCCTGCCCACCTGACGCCTCCGCTCACGTCGTCGGGCCGATCACCCCTGCCACCCACCGGGTTGATCACCCCTGCCCTGCACACCCCACGACCTGACCAGGAGTACGCCCTCGTGGCCACGTTCCTCTACAAACTGGGCCGGCTCGCCTTTCGGCGACGGCACTTCGTCACCCTCCTGTGGGTGGCGCTGCTGACCCTCGCGGGGGTCGGCGCGGCCAGTGCCCCCGCCGCGGGCTCCACGTCCTTCTCGATCCCCGGCACGGAGGCGCAGAAGGCCTTCGACCTGCTGGACCAGCGCTTCCCCGGATCGAGCTCCGACGGCGCCACCGCGCGGGTCGTCTTCAAGGCCCCGGCGGGCGAGAAGATCTCCGACACGCTCAACAAGGCGACCGTCGAGAAGACCGTGCGGAAGCTGGCCGACGGCTCCGAGGTCACCTCCGTCGCCGACCCGTTCAAGACCAGGGCCGTCAGCGAGGACGGCACGACCGCCTACGCCTCGGTGCGCTACGGCGTCTCCGGCATGGAACTCAAGGACTCCTCCCGCGAGGCGCTGCAGGCGGCCGGCCACGACGCGCAGAAGGCCGGGCTGACCGTCGAGATCGGCGGTGACGCCCTGCAGGCCGGGGCCGAACCGGGGGCGGCCGGCGAGGTCGTCGGCCTCGCGATCGCCGCCGTCGTCCTGGTCGTCACCCTGGGCTCGCTGGTCGCGGCCGGGCTGCCGCTGCTGACGGCGATCGTCGGCGTCGGCATCGGCGTCTCCACCATCACCACGCTCGCCAAGACGCTCGACCTCGGCGACACCACGTCCACGCTGGCGCTGATGATCGGCCTCGCGGTCGGCATCGACTACGCGCTGTTCATCGTCTCCCGCTACCGCGGCGAACTGGCCGAGGGCCGCAGCCGCGAGGAAGCGGTCGGCCGCGCGGCCGGCACCGCCGGTTCGGCGGTCGTCTTCGCGGGCCTCACGGTCGTGATCGCGCTGGCCGGCCTGTCCGTCGTCGGCGTCCCGATGCTGACCAAGATGGGTCTCGCGGCGGCCGGCACGGTCGTGGTCGCCGTCCTGATCGCACTGACCATGATCCCGGCGCTGCTCGGCTACGCGGGCAAGCGGGTCAAGCCGGCCGGCGAGAAGCGCGGCAGGCGCCGCGGCGCCGACGGCGAGAAGCGCGGCAGGCGCCCCTCGGCCGCTGCGGGCGGCTCGGCCACCGCCCGTACCTCCGCCTCCGCGGGCGCCACCCCCGCCGCGGTCTCCGGCGTCCCCGCCAAGCCCGGTCTGGGGGAGCGCTGGGCGAGCTTCGTCGTCCGCCGCCCGGCCGCCGTGCTGCTGCTCGGCGTCGTCGGCCTCGGCGCGGTCGCCCTGCCGGTCTCCCAGCTGGAGCTGGGCCTGCCCGACGACGGTTCGCAGCCCACCTCCACCACCCAGCGCCGCGCCTACGACCTCCTCTCGGAGGGCTTCGGCCCCGGCTTCAACGGCCCGCTGATGATCGTGGTCGACGCCAAGGCCAGCGCCGACCCGAAGGCCGCGGCCACCACGGTCACGAACGGCATCAAGGACCTCAAGGACGTCGCCTCCGTCAGCCCGGCGATGTTCAACAAGGCCGGCGACACCGCGATGATCACCGTGGTCCCGTCGTCCAAGCCGTCCTCCACCCGGACCGAGGACCTGGTGCACGCCATCCGCGGCGAGGGCACCGAGGTCCGGGCGGACACCGACGCACGGGTCCTGGTCACCGGCACCACCGCGATGAACATCGACTTCTCGCAGAAGCTCAACGACGCGCTGGTCCCGTACCTCGCGCTGGTGGTCGGTCTCGCCTTCCTCCTGCTGATCGCGGTCTTCCGGTCCGTCCTGGTCCCGCTGAAGGCAGCCCTCGGCTTCCTGCTCAGCGTGCTCGCCGCGCTCGGCGCCGTCGTCGCGGTCTTCCAGTGGGGCTGGCTCGGCGGTCTGCTCGGCGTCGAGCAGACCGGCCCGATCATGTCGATGATGCCGATCTTCATGGTGGGCGTGGTCTTCGGACTCGCCATGGACTACGAGGTGTTCCTCGTGACCCGGATGCGGGAGGCGTACGTCCACGGCGAGACCCCCGGCCAGGCCGTGGTGACCGGCTTCCGGCACAGCGCGCGCGTGGTGGGTGCCGCGGCGGTCATCATGATGTCCGTCTTCGGCGGGTTCATCACCTCCAGTGAGTCCATGATCAAGATGATCGGCTTCGGCCTCGCCATCGCCGTCTTCTTCGACGCCTTCGTCGTCCGCATGGCGATCGTCCCGGCGGTGCTCGCGCTGCTCGGCAGGCGCGCCTGGTGGCTGCCGAGGTGGCTGGACCGCGCGCTGCCCAACGTGGACGTCGAGGGCGAGGGCCTGCGCACCACCGCCGGCGGGAACGCGGGCGGCGACAGCGGACAGGACGAGGAGGACCGGGAGCTGGTACGCGTCTGACGCGGGGCGCGTGACCGACCGCCGGTGAGGGCCCGTGGGGACGGGAAGCCCTCACCGGCTTCCGGCGTTAACGGCTCGCAGCCCGCGTGCCCTCTTCGTTAGCGTGCCCCGTATGACGACGACAGCCGCCACCGACGCCGATGCCCGGGGCCCCGGAGCCCACCCTCGGTTCGCCGCCGCCCTGGCGGAACTGGGGCTCGGGGAGCTGACCGAGCGGGTCCGCCGGTTCCCGGACGCGACCCGTACCGCGGCGGAGGCCGCCGCGGCGCTCGGGTGCGAGCTGAGCGAGATCTGCAAGTCGCTGATCTTCGCGGCCGACGGCGTCCCGGTGCTGGTGCTGATGGACGGCGCCTCCCGGGTCGACGTGGAACTCGTCCGCGAGGAGCTCGGCGCGGAGAAGGTGACGAGGGCCGGGGCCGACACCGTACGCGAGACGACCGGGTACGCCATCGGCGGCGTACCGCCGTTCGGGCACCGCACCCGCACACGCGTGCTCGCCGACCGGGCGCTGCTGCGGCACGACGTGGTGTGGGCCGCCGCGGGCGACCCCCACACGGTCTTCCCGATCGCGCCCGCCGCCCTGGTGGCACACGCGGGCGCCACCGTCGTGGACGTGCGCGAGCCCACCGCGTGACCCCACTGGTCACCGCGGCCGTGCTGACCGCGGCCGTCACGCACGCCAGTTGGAACGCGATCGCCCACCGGATCAGCGACAAGCTGGTCGGCTCGTCGCTGATCGCCGCCGGGGGCGTCCTGATCGGGCTGCTGCTGATGCCGTTCTCGGCGACACCGGCGGCCGGCGCCTGGCCGTACCTCCTGACCTCCGCGGTCGTCCATGTCGCGTACTTCGCGCTGCTGATGCTCTCCTTCCGGCTCGGCGACTTCGGGCAGGCGTATCCCCTCGCACGCGGCACTGCGCCGCTGCTGGTCACGCTGTTCGCCGCCGTCTTCGCGCACGAGGTGCCGGACGCTCCGGCGGCCGCCGGGATCGCCGTGTCCTGTGCCGGGCTCACCGGGGTCGCGCTGTGGGGGCTGCGCGGCCGCCGGCCCGACTGGGCGGCGATCGGCGCGGCCCTCGCCACCGGCCTGACGATCGCCGCGTACACGGTCATCGACGGCCTCGGCGTACGGGCCTCGGGGTCCCCCGTCGGCTACATCGCCTGGCTGATGGCCCTCCAGGGGCTGGTGATCCCCGCGTACGCCCTCGCCCGCAGGCACGGCGAACTGCTCACCGCGGCACGCCCGTTCGCGGCCCTGGGACTGTTCGGCGCCCTCCTGTCCGTCTGTGCCTACGGCCTGGTCCTGTGGGCCCAGACCCGCGCCGAACTCGCCCCGATCGCCGCACTGCGCGAGTCGTCGGTCATCGTCGGAGCCGCCATCGGCGCCCTCTTCTTCAAGGAGCGGTTCGGGGCGCCCAGGATCGCGGCGGCCGGTCTCCTGGTCGTGGGCATCGGGCTGATGCTGCACGCCGGTTGACCGGTGGCCCCTCAGTCGCGCCGGGACGACAGCAGGCGCGCTGCCAGGGCCAGCAGGAGTGCGGCGCCGACGAGGTACAGGCCGAGGCGGGCCTCGGGTACCGCAGGTGACCACACCCGCCAGGCGGACCGCGGGTAGCTGTCTGCTGCCAGGTAGGCCCCGTAGATGCGCGGCGGTGCGGTCTGCCCCCGCACCCACAGCAGAGCGCCCAGGGCGCCGCAGGTCGCGGAGACCGCGTAGAGGGCCGTGGCGCGGCGTGGGGCCGGTCTGTTCACGAAGGCACCTTCGCTTTCGGTCGGGGTGGGGGGATTCTCGCCGCTCGTGTCCGTCACGTCCGCACCGGGTCGGGGCCGCCGGCGGCCGTGCGTGCGGCGGCCCCGCGGAGTCCGGCCCGCACCGAACTCGGCCGGTACGCCCCTTGCGTCGACCGCCCGTCCGGTGGACTTGCCGTTGCCTTGACGAACCGTTCGTCGAACGTTCAGACGCCCGCCTGTGCCCGGGTTGTGTGCTCTCCGTAAGGTCCCTGCGGATTGCGGAAGAAGGGACGCATGGGACTCATGGACACACTCCACGCAGTCCGGGCCCGCGGGATCACCAAGTGCTTCGGTGACGTCGTCGCGCTCGACGGCGTCGACCTGGACGTGACGCAAGGTCAGATCCACGGCCTGGTCGGTCCCAACGGCGCCGGAAAGACGACTCTGCTGGGCCTGCTGCTGGGCCTGGCCGTCGCCGACGGCGGCCGCCTCGAGATCCTCGGCACGCCGGTCGAACGGGCCCTCACCGCCCCCGACGGCGTCGCCGGCTTCGTGGACGCACCCGGTCTCTACCCCTCGCTCACCGCCCGGCAGAACCTCGCCGCCCTCGCCGCGCTCCGCGGTCTGGACACCGGGACGGCGCTCATCGACGAGGTACTCGCCGAGGCCGGGCTCACCGATGTCGCCGACGACAAGACCCGCGGCTTCTCGCTCGGTATGCGCCAACGGCTCGGACTCGCCGCGGCCCTGCTCACCGGACCCCGGCTGCTCGTCCTCGACGAGCCGTCCAACGGCCTGGACCCGGCCGGCAAGAGACACGTGCACGGCGTCCTCAACCGGCTCGCCGCCGACGGCACCGCCGTGGTCCTCTCCAGCCACCGGATGGACGACCTGGAGGCCCTGTGCTCCGAGGTCACCATTCTCGCCACCGGACGTGTCGTGTTCTCCGGGCCGCTCGGCAAACTGGCCGCCGAGAACCGTGAACTCGACTACCGGCTGCGCACCTCCGACCCCCTCACCGCGCGCCGGATCGCCGGTGACACGGCCGGGATCCGGATCGTCGACGACAGCGGCGTACGGCAGGACCCCGACGTGCTCGTGGTCCGCGCCCTGGTGCCCGCCCTCGACCGGCTCGTGGCCGAGGTCGTGCGCGCGGACGTCGCGGTCCGTGAACTCGCCCCGGTCGTCTCGCCGCTGGAGGCCGCCTTCCTCGCCCTCACCGAGCAGCAGGAGGCCGGCCGATGACCGCGACCACCGCCCCCACGACCGTCACCGGGCCGCCCCCGGCCGCCGCGCGCCGGGTCCCGGTGTCCCGCGGCTACCGCTTCGAACTGGTCAAACTCGTCTCGCAGTGGCGGATCCGGCTGCTGGTCCTCGCCTGCTGGACCGTTCCGGGGCTGTTCGTCGCGGGGGTCGGCAAGCAGAGCACGCTCCCCTCCGACACGCTGTTCGGACGCTGGATGCACGCGACCGGCTGGGCCGGACCGCTGGTGATCCTCGGCTTCGCGGGCACCTGGGCGCTGCCCCTGCTGACCTCGGTGGTCGCCGGTGACGTGTTCGCCTCCGAGGACCGGCTCGGCACCTGGCGCCACCTGCTGGTCGCGGTCCGCTCGCCCACCCGGATCTTCGTGGCGAAGTCACTGGCCAGCCTCACCGTCATCGTGCTCCTGGTGGCCGGACTGGCCTGCTCCAGCGCGGTCGGCGGACTGCTGGCGGTCGGCGACCAGCCGCTGGTCGGCCTCGACGGTCATCTGCTCACCCCGGGGGACACGGCCGTCAGGGTCCTGCTGGCCTGGGCCGCCGCCCTCGCTCCGACCCTGGCCCTCGCCGCGATCGGACTGCTCGGCTCGGTGGCGCTGGGCCGTTCCCCCATGGGGCTGCTGCTGCCCCCGGTCGTCGCGCTCGCGATGTCGGTCGCCCAGATGCTGCCGCTGCCCGTCGCCGTGCGCCTCGCCCTGCCCGGCTACGCCTTCGTCTCCTGGAACGGGCTGTTCACCAGCCCCACCCAGCTCGCACCGCTGCTGACCGGCGTCGCGGTGAGCCTGGCGTGGGCGGCGCTCGCCACGATCCTGGCCCATGTGCTGTTCGTACGGCGGGACTTCACCAACCCCGCCGACGACGGTTCCGGACGCCGCGCGCTCACCCTCGGTGTGCTGCCGCTGGCGGCGCTGACCGCCGTCACCGTCGGGGCGGTCGCCGCGGCCACCCCCTCGACGGGCTCCGGCATCCGGCAGGACAAGGTGCAGAAGTCCCTCGCCACGGCCTTCGGGCACCTCTACCGCCTGCAGACGCAGGAACTCCATCGACCCGCCGTCACCGAGAAGCAGTTGGGGGCCACGGCGGCGTGCACCAAGAGCGACGGCCAGGCCGCCCAGGAGGGCGCGGGGAACGACTGGCGTTGCGTCGTGAGCTGGCACCTCCCCGGCGTCCCGGTGACGGGGACGGCGATCTACCAGCTCGACATCACCTCGGACGGGCGGTTCGTGGCCGACGGTGACGGTCCCAAGGAGGTCAACGGTTACTTCCTCGTGCGGACCTCCACCGGCGACGCCCCGAATCCGCTGTGGCAGTTCGACGGCAACGTCGATCTGCTCGACATCCACTGAAGGGAACAGTTCCGTGCAGGTAATCCGCCAGCGCCGGATCAGTGAGAAGAGACAGGTCAACCTTTTCGGCCGCCGCGTCGGCCGCCGGGCCCTGATGGTGACGGCGGGTATCGCCGTCGCCCTCGGCGTCACGGGCACCGCGGTCGCCTCGACGTACCAGTTCGGCACCCAGCAGGTGGGCCAGAAAACCGCCAACGGTCAGGTCGTCTCCGCCGACCAGTACATCAACCCCTACGGCACCCGCACCGTCATCAACGACGGCAAGATCATGTCGTCGACGGTCAGCCCCGACGGCACCCACCTCGCCGCCTCGATCGCCGACGGCGACGCCTCCCTGGTCGTCATGGACCTGAGCACCGGTCAGGTCAAGCAGAAGATCGGCACCAGCACGGCGGACGACCTGCGGATCAGCAGCGGCGCGGTGGGCCAGGAGGGCCCGACCTACTCGCCCGACGGCAAACAGCTGTGGCTGGGGCAGGCGAACGGCTACACGAAGTTCACCGTCAACGCCGACGGCACCCTCGCCGATCCGACGGCCGTCACCATCGCGGCCGACGGCTCCAAGCAGGCGCTGGTGGGCGCGGCCGTCTTCTCGGCCGACGGCTCCACCGTGTACTCCGCGGTCAACGGCCAGAACAAGGTGGTCGCGATAGACGCGGCGACCGGCACGGTCAAGCAGACCTGGGCGGTCGGCAACGCCCCGCGCGGCATCGCGCTGATCGGCGGCAAGCTCTACGTCAGCAACGAGGGCGGGCGCCCGGCCGAGGCCGGCGACACCACCATCAACTCGTACGGCACCGACGTCGTGGCGGACCCGAAGACCGGGGCCAGCACCACCGGCACGGTCAGCGTCATCGACACCGCGGACCCGTCCGCCGCCGTCGGCAGCATCGCCGTGGGCCTGCACCCGACCGCGGTGTACGCGAGCCGGGGCGCGGTGTTCGTCACCAACACCGCCGACAACAGCGTGTCGGTCATCGACAGCCGCAGGGACCGGGTCGTCCAGACCATCGCCACCCAGCCGTGGCCGGAGGCGTCGGTCGGCTACGAGCCCAACGCGGTCACGCTCACCGAGGACGGACGCCTGCTGGTCACGCTCGGCCGCGCCAACGCCGTCGCCGTCTACCGGTACACGTCCCCGCAGATGCCGGCCCGTTACGTCGGCCTGCTCCCGACGGACTACTACCCGTCGGGGGTCTTCGCCGACGGGAAGAAGATCGTCGTCGCCAACACCCGCGGCGTCGACGCGCTGCGCCCGGACGCCGCCGGCCACAACACGCACGACACCACGTCGAGCCTCACCCGGTTCACGCTGCCGAGCGACCAGGTCGTCAGGTCCGAGACGGCCAAGGTCTTCAGGCAGAACGGCTGGACCGCCGGCTCGGTGCGGACCGCCAAGGGCTACGGCCACGCCAAGGCCGTCCCGGTCCCCAAGCGGATCGGCGACCCCTCGACGATCAAGCACGTCTTCCTGCTCGTCAAGGAGAACCGCACCTACGACCAGGTCTTCGGCGACCTCCCGCAGGGCAACGGCGACTCCTCGCTCACCCAGTTCGGCGCGAACGTCACGCCCAACCAGCACGCGCTGGCCCAGCAGTTCGGTCTGTACGACAACTTCTACGACATCGGCACCAACTCCGCCGAGGGCCACAACTGGCTGATGCAGTCGGACAACCCGGAGTACACCGAGTCGTCGGCCGGCGAGTACACGCGCAGCTACGACACCGAGAACGACGTCCTCGGCCACCAGAAGAGCGGCTTCATCTGGACCGGTGCGCAGGCGGCCGGCAAGTCCGTGAAGGACTTCGGCGAGTTCCAGTCGGACGAGACCAAGCCGGCCGGGGCGACCTGGCAGAACCTGTACTGCGACAGCAAGAACATGGCCGCGACCGGGGCCTCGACCGCCTATCCCATCAAGACGGGCTCGGCGATCCCCTCGCTCAACGACGTGTCGGTGCAGGGCTTCCCGCTGTTCGACCTGAGCGTCCCCGACATCTACAAAGAGCAGATCTGGAAGCAGGACTTCGAGAAGAACGGCCCGGCGAACCTGAACATGTTCTGGTTCTCCAACGACCACACCGGCGGCCCGGCCAACGCCGCCGCCGAGGTCGCCGACAACGACCTCGCGGTCGGCCGGACGGTCGACGAGATCACCCACAGCAAGTACTGGAAGGACTCGGCGATCTTCGTCGTCGAGGACGACTCCCAGGCCGGTCTCGACCACGTCGACGGCCACCGTGCCCCGGTCCAGGTCATCAGCCCGTACGCCCAGCACGGCGCGGTCGACGATCACTACTACTCGCAGATCACCATGATCCGCACCATCGAGCAGATCCTCGGGATCCAGCCGATGAACCAGCTCGACAGCGCGGCCACCCCGATGTACGGGGCGTTCACCGGCAAGGCGGACGACACCCCGTTCACGGCGGTCCCCAACCGGACCTCGCTCACCCTCGGCGTGAACCCGCAGCCGACCTGTGGCTCGGACACCCCGGCGGCCCAGGACACCAGGGCGGCCGCCGCGCCGACGTCGGTGGCGGTGCCGGCGGCCGAGAAGCAGCTCGCGGCGCAGTGGCAGAGCTGGGCCTCGCACCAGCGGCTGACCGGCAAGAACGCGGTGCCGGACTACGCCAACCCCACCCAGATGAACCGCTACACCTGGTACCAGACCCACAACTGGACCAAGCCGTACCCGGGTGACAAGAAGATCTACACACCGGACGAGGTCCCGGGCGCCTACCTGCCCTCCTCGGAGAACGACGGCTGATCCCGCCCGCGCACCCCAGGGGACCCCGGCCGGCGCCGGGGTCCCCTGTGTCTTCCGGCCCGAAGCGGGTAGGCGTCGCGCGCAGCCGACCGCCGTGCGCCAAGCTGGCCTGCGGAACGTACGAGGACAGGGAGACGTCATGACCGACAAGCCGACCGTCGCCGTGCTGGGCACCGGCATCATGGGCGCCGCGATGGCCCGCAACCTCCTGAAGGCCGGGCACCCCGTCCGCGCGTGGAACCGCACCCGCGCCAAGGCCGAGCCGCTCGCGGCCGACGGCGCCCGGGTGACCGGCACCCCGGCCGAGGCCGTCGAGGGCGTCGACGTCGTGCTGACCATGCTGTACGACGGTGCCACCGCCCTGGCGGCGCTGCGCGAGGCCGCCCCGGCGCTGCGGCCCGGCCTGCCGTGGGTCCAGTCGACCACCGCGGGACTCGACCAGATCCCCGACCTGGCCGCGTTCGCGAGCGAGCACGGCCTGGTCTTCTACGACGCCCCGGTGCTGGGCACCCGCCAGCCCGCCGAGGCCGGACAGCTGACCGTCCTGGCCGCCGGGCCCGAGCAGGGCCGGGAGACGCTCGCGCCGGTCTTCGACGCCGTCGGCGCCCGCACGCTGTGGACCGGCGACGACGGGTCCTCCGCGGCCGCGACCCGGCTCAAGCTGGTCGCCAACAGCTGGGTGATCGCGGCCACCGCGGCGACCGGCGAGGTGGTGGCGCTGGCGCAGGCCCTCGGTGTCGACCCGCAGGACTTCTTCGACATCATCGAGGGCGGCCCGCTCGACATGGGCTATCTGCGGGCCAAGGCCAAGCTGATCCTCGACGGCCAACTGACCCCGCCGTCCTTCGCGGTGGACACCGCCGAGAAGGACGCCCGGCTGATCGTCGCCGCGGGTGCGGGCAACGGCGTGCGCCTCGACGTCGCCGAGGCCGCCGCCGAACGCTTCGCCCGGGCCGCCGCCCAGGGCCACGCCGACGAGGACATGGCCGCCGCGTACTTCGCCAGCTTCGACAAGGAGTAGCCCCCACCCGACGTGACGGCCCGGCCCTTCGGGAGCACCCTGGAAGCAGCGATTCCGGAAAGGTGGTGCTCATGATGCGGACCGCTGTGGGATGGCATGTGGAGCTGGAGTTCCTGGAGGACGAGACGCACACGCGCGCGGTGGCCCTGGTCCGCCTGCCCGACGGCACCGAGGTACGCGCGCACGGCCACGCGAGCCGGCACGACTCCGACAACAACCAGCCCAGGGTCGGCGAGGAGATCGCAGGCGCCCGCGCCCTGAACGAACTGGCCATGCAACTGCTGACCAAGGCGCACGGCGAGATAGACGCCGACTCGGGCCGCCACTCGCACCCGATCAACGTGTGAGGGTCCGAGGCCGGTCCGGGGGCCGCGCGCCGGTGCTACGACAGCGCCGTGCGTACCGCCCGTACCAGTGCCTGGGCCCGTGGGTCCGCCGTCACGCTCTTGCGGAAGCCGTTGGTGACGTAGCCGAAGGCGATGCCCGAGACGGGGTCCGCGAAGGCCAGCGAGCCGCCGCGGCCCGGGTGGCCGAAGGAGGCCGGGGAGAGCAGCGGTGAGGCGCTGCCGTCCAGCATGTAGCCGAGTCCGAAGCGGGTGGAGACGACCAGGACACGGTCGGGCCCCGCGGACTGCTCGGCGCGGGCCCGTTCCGCGGTCTCGCGGGTGAACAGCCGGCGGCCGCCGTCGACCTCGCCGATCAGGGACGCGTAGAAGCGGGCCAGGCCGTCGGCGGTGGCGATGCCGTTGGAGGCGGGGAGGGCGGCCGCGTGATAGACGGGGTCGTTCTCGTCCGGGAGCGGGCTGATCGCGCCGAACGCCCGGCGGGTCAGCGATCCGGGGTCGGCGTACGCCTCGGAGACGGCCCGCTTCGGCCGGGTCCGCAGCCCGCCGGCGGCCTCCGGCGCGGCCACCGGCCCGACCCGCCCCACGCGCGCCTGCTCGGCCTCGGGCAGCCCGAGCCACAGGTCGGCGCCGACCGGCCGGGCGATCTCGTCCGCGATCCACGCGCCGACGCCGCGCCCGGTCACCCGCCGCACCAGCTCGCCGGTCAGCCAGCTGAAGGTCTGCGCGTGGTAGCCGTGGTCGGTGCCCGGTTCCCACACCGGTGCCTGCGCGGCCACCGCCGCCGCGCCCACCTCGGGGTCGGCGGCCTCCTCGGGCGTCAGGGGCCGGTCCAGCACCGGCACGCCCGCGCGGTGCGCGAGCACCTGCCGTACCAGCGTGCGCTCCTTGCCCGCCGCCTTGAACTCCGGCCAGTACTCGCCCACCGGGGCGTCCAGGTCCAGCTCCCCGCGCTGCCACAGGAGCAGCAGTGCGGCGGCGGCCACGCCCTTGGTGGCCGAGCGCACGACCTGCGCGGTGCCCCGCTCCCAGGGGGCGGTGCCGTCGACGTCCTTCGCGCCCGCCCACAGGTCGACCACCCGGTGGCCGCCCCGGTAGACGGCCACCGCCGCGCCGCGGTCCCCCAGCAGCTCGAAGTTCCGGGTGAACGCGTCCCTCACCGGCTCGAAGCCCTCGGCCACAGTGCCGTTCACGTCCACGTGCGTACTCCTCGCTGGGCGGCGCCGCCGCGCTGTCGCGCTGTCGTTTCCTCTCTCAACCAAGCACGATCGTCACGTCGATGTTCCCGCGGGTCGCGTTCGAGTACGGGCACACCTCGTGGGCGGCGTCCACCAGCTTCGCCGCGACGTCCGCGTCCAGTACCGGGAGCGAGACGCTGAGGGCGACCGCGAGGCCGTAGCCGCGCTGCTTGTTGGGGCCGATGCCGACCTTCGCGGCGACCGTGGAGCCGGTGAGGTCGTAGCCGGAGCGGTTGCCGACGAGGATCAGCGCGTTGTGGAAGCAGGAGCTGTAGCCGGCCGCGAACAACTGCTCCGGGTTGGTGCCGGTCCCGTCGCCGCCCAGCTCCGGCGGCATCGCGACCTTGAGGTCGATCCGGCCGTCCTGGCTGGTCACATACCCGTCCCGACCGCCGTGCGCGGTCGCCTCCGCGACATACATGATCTTCGTCGGACGGGTGTCGACGGTGGCGCCTTCGAGCACGGCGGGACCTCCCCCAGAGCGGAAACGGTGGTGGGCAACACAGAAGTGCGCAAGCACATCGTGCACAAGGTACCGACCGGTAGGAAGGGCTGTGACGAGCAGGGGGTGGAAACCGTGGGTAACAGGCGGTGGGGCTACACCTGGTGCCAGGCCGACCGGCCGGCCCGGTCCGCGAGCTCCCGCAGCTCCTCGCGCAACCGCGCCACCTGCGCCCCGCCCAGCCCCGTCGTCGTGAGCAGCGCGCCCGGTATGCGCGCCGCACGCTCCCGCAGCTCCCCCGCGCGCTCGGTGCACGCGACGAGCACCGAGCGCTCGTCGTGCTCCGAGCGCTCCCTGCGCACCAGGCCCGCCGCCTCCAACCGCTTCAGCAGGGGTGAGACCGTGCCGTAGTCGAGGCGGAGCGCGGCGGCCAGCTCCTTCACCGTGGTCTCGCCCCGCTCCCACAGGACCAGCAGCACCAGGTACTGCGGGTAGGTGAGCCCCAGTTCGTCGAGGAGCGGGCGGTATGCGGCGGTCACGGCACGCTGTGCGGCGTACAGCGCGAAGCACAGCTGGTCGTCCAGGCGCGGCACCCTGGCGTCCTCTTCTGTCGTCACGTGCCCATTGTCACGGACGCGGGCATGTGCGGGACGGCCGTCACGGAAACGCGTCACATCTTCTGGTGCCGCGCCGTCGCCGCGCGCGGGTCGAAACCGAAGGGGAGTTCCAGCCGGTGGGCCCGCAACAGGGCCTCGTCGGAGAGGAGTTCACCGGTGGGGCCGTCGGCGGCGATCGTGCCGTCGCTCAGGATCAGGGTGCGCGGGCACAGTTCGAGGGCGTAGGGCAGGTCATGCGTGACCATGAGGACGGTCACGTCCAAGGTGCGCAGGATCTCCGCGAGTTCGCGCCGGGAGGCGGGATCGAGGTTGGAGGAGGGCTCGTCGAGGACGAGGATCTCGGGCTCCATGGCGAGGACGGTGGCGACGGCGACCCGGCGTCGCTGCCCGAAGGACAGGTGGTGGGGCGGCCGGTCGGCGAAGGCGGCCATGCCGACGCGGTCCAGGGCGGCCCGCACACGTGCGTCGAGCTCCGCGCCCCGCAGCCCGGCCGCCGCGGGTCCGAACGCGACGTCCTCCCGCACGGTCGGCATGAACAGCTGGTCGTCCGGGTCCTGGAAGACGATGCCGACCCGGCGCCGGATCTCCGCCAGGTGCTGCCTGCCGACGGGCAGGCCGGCCACCGTCACCGTGCCGGCGCCCCCGCCGAGGATGCCGTTGAGGTGCAGCACGAGGGTGGTCTTCCCGGCGCCGTTCGGGCCGAGCAGCGCGACCCGTTCGCCGCGTCCGATCGAGAAGTCGACGCCGAAGAGGGCCTGGTGGCCGTCGGGGTAGGCGAAGGCGAGGCCGGAGACCTCCAGCGAGGCGGTGGTGGTCACAGGACCCGTCCCAGCAGGCAGACGACGAGGGCGGACGTGGGCAGGGCGAGGGCGCGGGTCCACTGGGCCCCGGATGCGGTCACCTCGTCGATGACCGGCATCGAGCCGTCGTAGCCACGGCTCACCATGGCCAGGTGGACACGCTCCCCGCGTTCGTAAGCGCGGATGAACAGCGCGCCCGCGGACTTCGCGAGCACGCCCCAGTGGCGCACGCCCCGTGCCTCGAAGCCCCGGGACCGACGGGCGATCCGCATCCGGCGCAGCTCGTCGGTGACGACGTCGCCGTAGCGGATCATGAAGGAGGCGATCTGGACCAGGAGCGGCGGGAGCCTCAGCCGCTGGAGTCCCAGGAGCAGTTCCCGCAGCTCCGTGGTGGCCGCCAGCAGGACGGAGGCGGCGACGCCGAGGGTTCCCTTGGCGAGGACGTTCCAGGCGCCCCACAGGCCGGGCACGCTGAGCGGGAGGCCGAGGACGTCGACCCGGTCGCCCTCCGCCACGAACGGCAACAGCACCGCGAAGGCGACGAACGGCACCTCGATCAGCAGCCGGCGCAGCACGAAGGAGGCGGGCACGCGCGCGTGCTGCGCGACGGCCGCGAGCAGTACGGCGTACAGCGCGAACGCCCACATCGCCGTGCGCGGGGTCGAGACCACGACGACCACGAAGCCGAGGACGGCGGCGAGCTTGGTGTGCGGCGGCAGCGCGTGCACGGGGGAGTGCCCGGGCCGGTAGAGCCGGTGGGCGTGCCCCGCCCCCATCAGCGCGCCTCGGAGGGGGCGCTCGTACGGCGCCTGCGCACCGCCCAGAACACCCCGCTGCCCGCGACGACGGTCGCGCCGACGCCGATCACGCCCGCGAGGCCGCCGGAGAGCCGGGCGTCGGAGACGTCCCGGACGCCGTAGTCGGCGAGCGGGGACCCGGCGGCGGCGTGCTCCTCGGTCCTCGCGTCGATGCCGTGGTCGTGGGCGACCTTCTCCAGCCCGTCCGGGTCGGCGGAGGCGTAGAAGCTGACGAACCCGGCGAGCACCAGGGAGGCCGCCAGGCCCGTGAGCCACAGCGCGCGCCGGGAGGTGCGGGCCGCCACGGGCGCCGGAGCGGGCGCCGGGGCGTCCACCAGTTCGCCGTCGATCCTGAGCTTCAGCCGCTGCCGCAGTCCGCGCGCCCCGTGCACCAGGTCCGGGCGTACGGCGATCACCGCGCCGACCGTGAGCGCGGTGATCGCGGCCTCGCCGAGGCCGATGAGGACGTGCACACCGATCATGGCCGTGGCCACCTTGCCGAGGGCGACGTCGGTGGTGCCGCCGACCGCGTAGAGCAGCGTGAAGGCGACGGCCGCGGCGGGCACGGAGAGCAGGGCGGCGACGAAGGCGGCCGCGGTCACCGGGCGCCGGCCGCGCGGCAGGACCTTCACGAGGCCCCGGAAGACGGCGTACGCGACCACGGTGGTCACGAGCGCCATGTCGGTGATGTTGACGCCGAGCGCGGTCAGGCCGCCGTCCGCGAACAGGATGCCCTGCATCAGCAGCACCACGGACACGCACAGCACGCCGGTGTACGGGCCGACCAGGATCGCGGCCAGCGCCCCGCCCAGCAGGTGGCCGCTTGTTCCGGCCGCGACGGGGAAGTTGAGCATTTGTACGGCGAAGATGAACGCCGCCACCAGACCGGCCAGCGGAGCCGTCCGGTCGTCGAGTTCACGGCGCGCGCCCCGCAGGCCGACCGCGAGCGCGCCGGCCGCGAGGACCGCGGTGGCCGCCGAGGTGGGAGCGTCGATGAATCCGTCGGGTACATGCACGGTCCCGATTTTAAGGTGTTGTTGCGAAGCTTTTGCAAGAGCTGGAAACTTGTGACCCTCCGCAAGCGCATTCCGGAAAATGTGCGACATTGGAGAGAAAGCGGATGCACAGTCTTCGCAGAGATCACGGAGCGTAGAGGGCAGTCCGATGTCTGTAGTCGAGCAGTACGCGCGCGCCCACATCGTCACGGACGAGGACGCCCGGGACGAGCCGCCCGCGGTACCCGTCGTCCTGCGGTACGACCCCGACGCGGACCCGCGGTCGGTACGGGTCGGCCTGCCCGGCACGGACGAGTGGACGTTCTCGCGCTCGCTCCTCGAACAGGGCCTCAGGGCGCCGGCGGAGAGCGGTGACGTCCGGGTGTGGCCGCTCGGGCGGGTGCAGGCCGTGGTGGAGTTCCACTCCGACCACGGCACCTCGGTGGTGCAGTTCGAGTCCAAGGCGCTGCTGCGCTTCCTCAGGCGCACCTACATGGCCACCCCCGTGGCCGGCTGAGGCCCTACAGGGACGATCCCAGCTTCAGCAGCGCCGCCACGATCGGACCCGCCGTGTCGCCGCCGTGGCCGCCGGCCTGGACCACGCCCGCGGCCGCCAGGTCGCCCTTGTAGGCGGTGAACCAGCCGTTCGGCTTCTTCTGCCCGTCGACCTCCGCAGAGCCCGTCTTGGCGCCGTAGTCCGGCCCGAGCCCCGCCATCGCCTTGGCCGCCGTGCCGTACGCCGCCGTGTAGGACATGACCTCCTTCAGCTCGGACTGGGTCTTCGCGGACATCGTGCGCGAGGCCTTCGCGAGCGTCCGGTTGTCGACGCTCGGCGCGACCAGGTACGGCTGGTGGAAGGTGCCGGTCTCGACGGTGGCCGCCACCGACGCCATGTTCAGCGGGTTCATCCGCACCCCGCCCTGACCGATCAGCGAGGCGCCCATCTGCGCGCCGCTCTGCACCGGGACCGAGCCGTCGAAGGTCGGCACGCCGATGGCCCAGTTGTTCATGCCGAGGCCGTAGACCTGCTGGGCCTCGGTGGTCAGGTCGCTGTCGGAGAGCTTGGGCGCGAAGTTGATGAAGGCGTTGTTGCAGGAGGCGCCGAAGCTCAGCTTGAACGTGCCCTTCTTGATCTCGGAGTCGTCGTCGTTGTGGAAGGTCCACCCGGCGAGCTTGTACGTCTTCGGGCAGGGGTGCGACGCGTCCGGGGTGATCAGGTTCTTCTCGAAGAGCATCGTCGAGGTGATGATCTTCATGGTGGAGCCGGGCGCCAGGGAGCCCTGGAAGGCGACGTTGAAGCCGTGGCCGGAGTTGGCGACCGCGAGGATCTCGCCGGTCGAGGGGCGCACCATGACGACCGAGGCGTTCTTCCGGGTCATGACCTGCTTCTCGGCGGCCGCCTGGAGGGTCGGGCTGAGGGTGGTCTTCACCGTGCCCGGGGTGCCCTTGCTGAGCTCGACCAGCGTCTTGTCGGAGAGCTTCGCCTTCTCGGACGCCTTGCCGCGCACCACGCGCAGTTCGACGCCCGCCTTGCCGCCGGCCTTCTTGCCGAACTTCTCCCGCAGTCCGTCGAGGACCGGACCCAGCGACGGGTACTCGGCGGTGGTGATCTTCCCGCCGTCGCGGTCCAGGGCGGTGACGGGCGGGGTGCCGGACTCGCCGGTGACCAGGGTGTCGCCGTCCTGGAGGTCGGGGTGGACGACGGCGGCGTGCCAGTCGACCAGCGGCTTGCCGTCGCTCTTGCGCCGGACGACGGTGAAGGAGGAGTTGTACGAAAGCGGTTTGCTGACGCCCTTGTAGGACACCGTCGCCTTCACCGAGAACGGCACCTTCGCGCCCGTGCGGGCGCCCTCGGTGAGGGTGACGTCCTTGATGTGGGCGTCCTTGCCGTAGCCGGTGAGCAGCCTGACGCAGGCCGCGGGGTCGTCCGTGACGGCGGCGGCCCGGGTGGTCCTGCCCTGCTGCCAGGAGGCCAGGAAGGTCCTGGCCGTCGTCTGCACCTCGGTCGCCGACAGCGGGCCGGTCCTGACGTCCTTGTGGTCGGCGGTGCCGGAGGCCGCGTCCGCGGCGGCCCCGCCGTCGTACAGCGCGTAGCCGCCGAACCCGGCGGCGCCGACGACGACGGCGATCACTCCGCCGATGACGGCGGGTCTCTTCTTCCGCCGCTCGGCGACGCGCCTTCTCTTGCCCACAGCTCAGTTCCTCCGCGCACTTCCCCAGGGTCCCCGCCGCCCCGTAGCCCTCACGCTCCCCAACGACTGCATCAGCCTAGAGTCCCGCCCTGTGGGAGTGACGTCAGCCACCGATCCGTAGCACACTCGCGACAATCGGACCGGCCGCGTCGATGCCGTGCCCGCCGTCCTGGGTCATGGCCGCGGCGGCCACGTCGTTGCGGTAACCGGCGAACCAGCTGTTCGACTTGGACTGCCCGTCGACCTCCGCCGAACCCGTCTTGGCGCCGATGCTGCCGCTCAGCCCGCGCATCACACCGGCCGCGGTGCCGCTGGTCGCGGTGCGGTTCATCATGGCGCGCAGCTGTGCGGTCGTACCGGCCGACAGGCCCTTGGCGGTGGCCAGTTCACGCCCGTCCAGCTTCTGGGAGACGAGCACCGGCTGCCGGAAGGTGCCCGTCATCGCGGTCGCCGCGACGGAGGCCATGTTCAGCGGACTCATCTGCACCTGGCCCTGGCCGATCAGGTTGGCCGCGGTGTCCGGGCCGCCGGAGGCGGGCACCCGGCCGTCGAAGCTGGGGATGCCGACCTTCCAGTCGTTCCTCCCGAGCCCGAAGCGGTCCTCGGCCTCCTTGGTGAGCGAGTCCACCTGGACCGAGTCCGCGTACTTCACGAACGCCGTGTTGCAGGAGCGCGCGAAGCTGTCCGCGAGGGTGGCCTTCTCGTCCGGCTGAAGTCCCTTGAGGTTGCTGAACGTCTGGCTCTGCCAGGTCGCCGTCGGCGGACAGGGCGCCGGGCCGGTCGAGGTCGTCAGGCCGGTGTCGATGAGGGTGGCGGCGCTGATGATCTTCATGGTGGAGCCGGGCGCCAGCTCGCCGAGGAAGGCCGCGTTGAAGCCGTCCACGCGGTTGTTGGCGACCGCGAGCACCTCGCCGGTGCTCGGCTTGACGGCCACCACGGAGGACTCGGCGTACTTCGTCACCGCCGTCTCGGCGGCGGCCTGCACGCGCGCGTCGAGCGTCGTGCGCAGCTTGCCCGCCCTGCCCTCGGTGAGGGTCAGGAGCGTGGTGTCGGCGGCCTCCTGGGAAGCGTGCCGGATGACCAGCTCCACGCCCGGGGTGCCGCCCGCCTTGTCGCCGTACCGGCTGCGCAGCTCGTCCAGGACCGGGCCGAGCGACGGGTACGTGTCCTTGGTGAGGACCTTGCCCTCGCGGTCGACGGCCTCGATCGGCGGGCTCGCGGCCTCACCGGTGGCCAGGGTGTCGCCGCGCCGCAGCTGCGGATGGACCACGGAGGGCTGCCAGTCGACGAGCGCGCGGTGCGTGGTCTCGCCGCGCACGATCCGCAGGGAGCTCTTGTAGGCGAGCGGTTTCGACTTCCCGCCGTAGGTCACGGTCGCCCTGACGCCGAACGGCACGGTGGCGCCGTGGGCCGTGCCGGGTGTGATGTGCACGTCCTTGATGTGCGCGGTGGCGCTGAAGGAGGTGAGGACCGGTTCGGCGTCGGCGGAGTTGTTCGTGAACGACGCGGCGCTCACCGACCGGCCCTGCTCCCACGCCGTGAAGAACTTCTGCGTGGTGTCCTTGATCTCGTCCTTGGTGGGCGGCCCGGTCCGGACGGTCGGTGTGCTGTCGCCCCTGAGTGCCGACAGCACGTTGTACGCGCCGTAGCCCGCCCCGCCCACCACGACGGTGCAGACGCTGCCGACGATGGCCGCCTTGACCCCCTTGCGCATGGCGCGAGTCCCTCCCCGTGCTTCTGCCGCATTTTATGAACGCGTTCAAAAACTGGCTGTGACTCGCACTGTAGGTCGTTGTGGGGCCCCTGTGGCAGGGGTTGACCGATTGTTGTCCGAATGGAGATCAGGGATGTGTCTCAGACCCAGGTGTCCAGCCACATCCGTGAACGCCAGGAGTCGATGGGGATCGCCGTGCCCGTGTACAGGGGCCAGAAGTAGATGAAGTTCCACGCGATCAGCAGCACCAGGACGCCCGCACCGGAGGCGCCGACCAGCCTGCGGGTGTCGCTGGAGCCCGGCGGGCCGATGATCGCGCCGATCATCATCGCCACCGCCAGACACAGGAACGGCACGAAGACGACGGCGTAGAAGAGGAAGATCGTGCGCTCCTGGTACATGAACCAGGGCAGGTAACCGGCCGCGATGCCGCAGGCGACGGCGCCGGCCCGCCAGTCCCGGCGGAAGGCCCAGCGCCACAGGACGTAGGCGATCGCGAAACAGGCCGCCCACCACAGCAGCGGCGTGCCGATCGCGAGCACCTCACGGGCGCACTTCTCACCGGCGTCCGACGGGCAGCCGTCCGCACCGGGGGACGGCGACTCGTAGTAGTACGACACCGGGCGGCCCAGCACGATCCAGGACCACGGGTTCGACATGTACGTGTGCGGCGACGACAGGCCGATGTGGAACAGGTACACCTCGTGCTCGTAGTGCCACAGGCTGCGCAGCCAGTCGGGCAGGAACGTCCAGTTGCCGCCCTTGCCGTCGCCGGCCGCCCAGTTGCGGAAGTAGCCGCCGGTGCCGTCGGTGGGGGAGAGGATCCAGCCGATCCAGGACGTCAGGTAGACGGCGATCGCCACCGGGACCGTCGCCAGGAACGTGATCCCCGTGTCGTGCGTCAGGACCGCCCGGTACGGGTGCGCGGCACCGGCCACCCGGCGGGCGCCCACGTCCCACAACAGTGCCATCACGCAGAACGCGGCCAGCACGTACAGCCCGTTCCACTTGGTGCCGATCGCGAGCCCGAGCAGCAGGCCGGCGGCCCACCGCCAGGGGCGCCAGCCGAAGCGGAAACCGTCGGCCACGCGGGCGTCGGGACGGATCCGGCCGTCCGCGTCCGGCGGCAGCGCGGCGGCGAGCTTCGCCCGCGACCTGTCCCGGTCGACGACCAGACAGCCGAACGCGGCCAGTACGAAGAACATCAGCACCCCGTCGAGCAGCGAGGTGCGGCTCATCACGAAGTGCAGGCCGTCCACCGCCATGAGCGCGCCCGCGAGGCAGCCCAGGAACGTCGAGCGGAACAACCGGCGCCCGATCCGGCACAGCAGCAGCACGCTGAGCGTGCCCAGCAGCGCCGTCATGAAGCGCCAGCCGAACGGGTTGAAGCCGAAGATCAGCTCACCGAGCCCGATGACGTACTTGCCGACCGGCGGGTGCACGACGTACGCCGCGTCCGCCGGGATGGTCAGGTGGCCGTTCGACTGCAGGATCAGGTCGTTGGCGTTCTTGTCCCAGTTGACCTCGAAGCCGCGGTGGACGAGTGCCCAGGCGTCCTTCGCGTAGTACGTCTCGTCGAATATCACCGCCTTCGGGCTGCCCAGGTTCCAGAACCGCAGCAGACCCGCCATCAGCGTCACCAGGAGCGGGCCGCCCCACGCCGACCACCGCGTGATCCGGTCGGCGAGCACCGGGGGCACACCCAGGGCGAGCCACAGCCGCGAACCGGGCTCGGCGTACGGCGGCACCAGACGGTCGACGACACCGGCGCCCTCGGTGCCTCTGCCGTCGGCGATGTGCGCCGTGCGCGCCGGGCTCTGCGGGTAGCCGAACCGGCGCAGCCGCTGCTGCCACGCCGGCCGCTGGTCGAGCGCCGCCTGGTCCTGCCGGGTGTCCGTGGAGGACGCGGTACTGGTCACCGCGCCATCGTAGGGAACCGTTCTGTGTGAGTCCCGTGCAATGGGTCTTCACGGTGGGTTCCTTTGCGATCGGCCCGGGCTGGGAGGATGGGGGAGTGACTGGAACCCTTGTCCTCGCAGGCACCCCCATCGGCGACGTCGCGGACGCGCCGCCCCGGCTCGCGGCCGAGCTGACCGGCGCCGACGTCATCGCGGCCGAGGACACCCGGCGGCTGCGGTGGCTCACCCAGGCGCTCGGTGTCACGCCCAAGGGCCGCGTGGTGTCGTACTTCGAGGGCAACGAGGCCGCCCGCACGCCCGAACTGGTCGAGGAACTGGTCGGCGGCGCGCGCGTGCTGCTCGTGACCGACGCCGGGATGCCCTCCGTCTCCGACCCCGGCTACCGGCTGGTCGCCGCGGCCGTGGCGAAGGAGATCCGCGTCACCGCTGTCCCGGGGCCGTCCGCGGTGCTCACCGCGCTCGCGCTCTCCGGACTGCCCGTCGACCGGTTCTGCTTCGAGGGCTTCCTGCCCCGCAAGGCCGGTGAGCGCCGCTCCCGGCTCCAGGAGGTCGCCGAGGAGCGCCGCACCCTCGTCTACTTCGAGGCCCCCCACCGCCTCGACGACACCCTCGCCGCCATGGCCGAGGTCTTCGGGGCCGAACGCCGGGCCGCCGTCTGTCGTGAGCTGACCAAGACGTACGAGGAGGTGCGCCGCGGCCCGCTGGCCGAGCTGGCGGTGTGGGCCGCCGAGGGCGTGCGCGGCGAGATCACCGTGGTGGTGGAGGGCGCGCCGGAGCGGGGGCCCGAGGAACTGGACGCGGCGGAGCTGGTGCGGCGGGTGCGGGTGCGGGAGGAGGCCGGGGAGCGGCGCAAGGAGGCGATCGCGGCGGTGGCGGTGGAGGCGGGAATTCCGAAGCGGGTCGTTTTCGACGCCGTGGTCGCAGCGAAGCGTGCGGAGGGGTGAGGTCGGGTTCCGTAGCGCCGCGTGATTGCTTTTGTGCAGTCTTCCGCGGGGCGGTGGGGGCTGGTCGCGCAGTTCCCCGCGCTTCTGGAGGGGCGCCTCGGCGACCGGCGTTCCAGGGGGGCGCTCCTGATCTTCGAGCGCGACGCCTCTCCTTTGAGCGTGCGCCCCTGACCTGCGCAGATGTGTCCTCTGAGCAGGGGGCATCTCCTCTGAGCGCGCGCCCCACAGGAGGGTAAAGCTGGGCGGGGAAAGGCAAAGGCAATCCCCCCTTCCCGAGGCCGATTCGGCAAGTGGAGTCCAAATCGCCTCCAACACTCGACAGCCCTGCTGCATTCGCGCCGGTGAAGGCGTCCACTGGTCAGCAGGGACGCACCCGTCCCTCACCCCCATGGGATTCCGGGGGGAATCCCGCGCCGGGGGTGCTTGTCCAGCGGACAAGAGGAGCTGGCATGAGTGAGATCGCAGGGCAGACCGGCCTCCGCGGTGCGGCCGCAGCCGTCGTCCACGAGTCGTATTCCTTCGCCTGCATGCGCTGCGGGCACGGCTGGGAGCAGTCGTACGAGATAGAGCACCACACGGACGCCGACAACCACGAGTTCGTCATGTATGTGGCGAACGGCCATGTGGTGCCGTCCCCGCTGAGCCGGCCCGCGTGCCAGAACTGCGACGGTCAGGTCGTGCGGATCATGCGCGCGGGGCAGGTCTCGTCGGTGCAGAACGCGGCCCACCGGGCGCAGCAGCACCGGCCGCCGCAGCCCCGGCCGGCCGGGGAGGACGGCACGGAGCCCGGACCCGAGGCGGCGGCGACGGAGGCCTCCGCACGGGTCGGGGCGGACCACCACTGGCACCTGTCCGATCTCCTGCATCCGTTCCAGCGCAAGGCGAGCTGACCGGGCGCGGGTCCGGCGGGGCATGCCCCTTCCGTAGGATCGGGGCATGCCTTCGAACGCCGCCGGTACCGGCGCCTCCGGTACGTCCGACAAGAACGCGGCTCCGCCGCTGCCGGAACCCCTCCGGGTACCGGTCGCCGACTCCCACACCCATCTCGACATGCAGTCCGGCACCGTCGAGGAGGCCCTCGCGAAGGCCGCGTCGGTGGGGGTGACGACGGTCGTCCAGGTCGGCTGCGACCTCAAGGGCTCACGCTGGGCCGTCGACACCGCGGCCGCCCACGACAGCGTCCACGCGACCGTGGCGCTGCACCCGAACGAGGCCCCGCGCATCGTGCACGGTGACCCTGGGGGTGAGCGGTCGCGGCAGGGCGCCCGCACGGCGGGCGGTGACGCCGCGCTGGACGAGGCGCTGGCCGAGATCGACCGGCTGGCCGGGCTGCCCCAGGTGCGGGGCGTCGGCGAGACCGGCCTCGACCACTTCCGCACCGGACCCGAGGGCATGGCCGCGCAGGAGCGTTCCTTCCGTGCGCACATCGAGATCGCCAAGCGGCACGGCAGGACCCTCGTCATCCACGACCGCGACGCCCACGCCGACGTCCTGCGGGTCCTCAAGGAGGAGGGCGCCCCGGAGCGGACCGTCTTCCACTGCTACTCCGGGGACGCCGGGATGGCCGAGGAGTGCGCCCGCGAGGGCTACTTCATGTCCTTCGCCGGCAACGTCACCTTCAAGAACGCCCAGAACCTGCGGGACGCGGTGGCGGTGGCCCCCCTCGAACTCCTCCTGGTGGAGACCGACGCGCCCTTCCTGACCCCGGCGCCGTACCGCGGACGGCCCAACGCCCCGTATCTCATTCCGGTCACGGTGCGCGCGATGGCCGCGGTACGGGGGATCGACGAGGACGCGCTGGCGACGGCCCTGGGCGCCAACACCGCCCGCGCCTTTGGCTACTGAGGGTATATCGATCATAACTGACGTGTAACGACCGCGGGGTTGCGGCTTCGGTCGGGTGGCGACCGTGCGTAGTCGCGCCGCTTTGGAGAGTGACGGGAGCTCCGCTAGGTTCTGGGGGCCCGATCCGGACCCGTCTGGCCCTCTGGAGCGTGTCGGCGTGAGCGCATCGCAGTACGAGACGCCAAAGGCGTACGACCCCTACGGCATGCCGGGGGCGCACGGCGCCGTCGGCGCACCCCCGGCGCAGGGGGACTTCCGGGCCCCCGGCGCGTGGGGCGGGCACGGGGAGCACGGTGCCTACGGCACGCCTGGGGCGCACAGCGCCCACGGCGTACACGGTGCCTATGGCACGTATGGCGGCCATGGGGCGCCGGGGGTGGTCGGCGCGCAGGGCGTGCACGGCGCACAGGGCATGCAGGCGATGTACGACGCCGAGACGCTCGGATACGGCCTGACCTACGGCGTCGGCGACACCTACCGGCCCGCCTACGAGATGGCGGCCGGGGCGGTCCCGTCGGCGTCGGCGGCGCAGGGGCGGGCGCAGGCACGCGCGCAGGCCCAGGCCCAGGCCCAGGTGCAGGCGGACGGCCGGCAGGCGGCGGCCCGCGCGTACGCGAGCGAGCCGGCGTCCGCGCGGCACGGCGGACGCGGGCCGCAGGGCGAGGTGCGGGAGGCGGGTGCGCACGCCGTGGGCGGCCGGCGTGCCGCACGCCGGCGCAGGGCGCGATACGGACAGCGGCCGGAGTCAGCCGTCCGCCGCCTGCTGCCCCAGGCGCTGGTGGTCGTGTTCCTCGCCGGCGGCACCACCGCCTTCCTCGCCAAGGACAAGGCGGTCGAACTGACCGTCGACGGCAGGCCGCGCACCCTGCACACGTTCGCCGACGACGTCACAGGCCTGCTGGTCGAGCAGGGCGTACCCGTGGGCGTGCACGACGTGGTGGCGCCCGCCCCCGGCACCGCCCTGGCCAGCGGCGACGAGGTCGCGGTGCGCTACGGCCGCCCCGTACGGCTCACCTTGGACGGCGAACCGCGCGAGGTGTGGACGACGGCACGCACGGTCGACGGGGCGCTCAGGCAGCTGGGCGTGCGCGCCGAGGGCGCGTACCTGTCGGCCTCACGCTCCCAGAGCATCGGACGCGCCGGCCTGGCGCTCGACGTCCGCACCGAGCGCACCGTCACCGTCCTCGCGGACGGCCGGACCCGCACCATCCGCACCAACGCCGCGACCGTCGGCGAGGCCGTCGAGGAGGCCGGCATCACCCTGCACGGCCAGGACACCACCTCCGTGCCGCGGACCGGCTTCCCGCGTGACGGGCAGACCGTGACCGTGCTGCGCGTCGCGGGCAGCAAGGAGGTGCGCGAGGAGGTGATCCCGTTCGAGGTGCGGCGGACCCAGGACCCGAGCCTGTTCAAGGGCACCGAGGTGATCGAGCGGGCCGGGCAGCCCGGCCTGCGGCGCGTCACCTACTACCTGCGGACCGTCAACGGGGTCCGGCAGAAGCCGCACCGCGAGTGGTCCGAGCTGGTGCGCGAACCGACCGCGCAGCTCGTGAAGGTGGGCACCAAGCCGCACCCCGACTCGGTCAAGGGCGCCGACGGCCTGGACTGGCACGGTCTCGCCGTCTGCGAGTCCGGTGGCCGCGCCCACGCGGTGGACCCCTCAGGGACGTACGGAGGGCTGTACCAGTTCGACACCCACACCTGGCACAGCCTCGGCGGCAGCGGCCGTCCGCAGGACGCCCCGGCCGACGAGCAGACGTTCCGGGCGAAGAAGCTCTACGTGAGCCGCGGCTCCACCCCCTGGCCGCACTGCGGGGCCCGGCTGCACGGGTGACCGGCGGGAGTCGTCCCCGGCGGCCCGTACCCTTGTCCCGTGAGCAGCCCCACCCCCGACGCCCTCCTCGGCCCCGCCGACATCCGTGAGCTCGCGGCAGCACTCGGTGTACGCCCCACCAAGCAGCGCGGCCAGAACTTCGTGATCGACGCCAACACGGTCCGCCGTATCGTCCGCACCGCCGGGGTCCGCCCGGACGACGTCGTCGTCGAGGTCGGGCCCGGGCTCGGGTCCCTCACCCTCGCCCTCCTGGAGGTCGCCGACCGGGTCACCGCCGTCGAGATCGACGACGTCCTGGCGAGCGCCCTGCCCGCGACGATCACGGCGCGCATGCCGGCGCGCGCGGACCGCTTCGCGCTGGTCCACTCCGACGCGATGCACGTCGCCGAGCTGCCGGGGCCCCCGCCGACCGCGCTCGTCGCGAACCTCCCCTACAACGTCGCCGTCCCCGTCCTGCTGCACATGCTGGAGACCTTCCCGAGCATCGAGCGGACGCTGGTGATGGTGCAGTCCGAGGTCGCCGACCGGCTCGCCGCCGCACCCGGCAACAAGGTGTACGGCGTGCCCTCCGTCAAGGCCAACTGGTACGCCGAGGTGAAGCGCGCCGGCGCCATCGGCCGCAACGTCTTCTGGCCCGCGCCGAACGTCGACAGCGGGCTGGTCTCCCTCGTCCGGCGCGCCGAGCCGCTGCAGACGAAGGCGTCCAGGAAAGAGGTCTTCGCGGTCGTCGACGCGGCGTTCGCGCAACGGCGCAAGACCCTGCGGGCGGCGCTCGCCGGCTGGGCCGGGTCCGCGGCGAACGCCGAGGCGGCCCTGGTCGCGGCCGGTGTCTCGCCGCAGGCACGCGGGGAGTCGCTGACGGTGGCGCAGTTCGCGAGAATCGCCGAGGCCGCGACCGTGGACCGCGAGGCGTCCCCCGAGCCCCAGGCAGAGGAGTCCGGCAAGTGAGCGTCACCGTACGCGTGCCCGCCAAGGTCAACGTCCAGCTCGCGGTCGGCGCCGCCCGCCCCGACGGCTTCCACGACCTCGCCAACGTCTTCCTCGCCGTCGGCCTGTACGACGAGGTCACGGTCACCCCCGCCGACGAGCTGCGCATCACCTGCGAGGGCCCGGACGCCGACCAGGTCCCCCTGGACCGCACCAACCTCGCCGCGCGCGCCGCACTCGCCCTCGCCGCGCGCCGGGGCATCGAACCGGCCGTGCACATCCACATCGTCAAGGACATCCCGGTCGCCGGCGGCATGGCCGGGGGGAGCGCCGACGGGGCGGGCGCGCTGTTCGCGTGCAACGAGCTCTGGCAGGCCGGCGCCTCCCGCGCCGAACTCCTCGCCATCTGCGCCGAGCTGGGCAGCGATGTGCCGTTCAGCCTGATCGGCGGCGCCGCGCTGGGCACCGGCCGCGGCGAACGCCTCACCGCCCTCGAAGTCGGCTCCACCTTCCACTGGGTGTTCGCGATGGCCGGGCGCGGGCTGTCCACCCCGGCCGTCTTCCGCGAGTTCGACCGGCTCGCCGACGGGCACGACATCCCCGAGCCCGTCGCCTCCGACGACCTCCTCCACGCGCTCGCCAAGGGGGACCCGGACGCGCTCGCCGCCGCCGTCTCCAACGACCTCCAGCCCGCCGCGCTCTCCCTCTTCCCGGAACTCGCGGCCACCCTCGACACCGGCAGGGCGGCCGGTGCCCTCGCCGCGCTGGTCTCCGGCTCCGGGCCCACGACGGCGTTCCTCGTCCGCGACGCCGGGACGGCGGCAGAGGTGTCCGAGGCCCTCCGCGCCTCCGGCACCTGCCGCACGGTACGCACGGCGGCGTCCCCCGCGCCGGGTGCGCGGGTGCTCACCCCGACGAAGGCGCCGGCGCAGACCCCGACGAAGGCCTCGACGCAGGATCCGGGCTCCCCCGTCGGCGCGTGAGCCCCGGCGCCGCCCACCCCCGCGCGGCCCGGCGCTGGCCGGACCGCACCTGGGAGGGTGTGCCGGTCAACCGGCCTGGCGTACGGCGTGCAGGGATCCGCTCAGCGTGCCCTCCTGCTGCTCGTAGTGGGACAGGGCGAGACCCAGACCGATGAAGGTGGGCGCCCACTCGCCGACGAAAATGCCCCAGCGGTCGGCGCGTTCCACACCGGCCCGCTCGGCCTGGAGGCTGGTCAGCCAGGAGGCGAAGCTCAGCCCGATCGACGCCAGGCCGGCCAGGTAGGCGTGCTCGCTGCGAACGCCCATGTCGTGAAGCTTCTTGATCACCATAGGGCTGTCTCCGTTCTGTACGGGATCACGTATCGGAGTAACCCCCAGCCCCTGGCCCATTCGCGAGATCTGCACTAATTTCTCCCCCTTTGTCTTTTTGGCTGCCCTGAGCCCTGTCGGGCCGCCGGGCCGGACTGTAGGTGATCTGTAGGCGACGTGTCGGCGGCCGCTGGAACCGTGGGGACCGAGTTGCCCGGCAGTCAGCCGCAGCCGTCCTCACCGGCAAGGGAGCCCCGTCGCCATGTCGTCCGCATCCTCCACCCCGCCCTGGAACGTCCACCGCCTGCCGCGCGCCGACGGCAGCGTCTTCCTGGTCACCGGCGGCAACGCCGGCATCGGCTACTTCGTCGCGGAGCAGCTGGCGGCCACCGGGGCGACCGTCGTGCTCGGCAGCCGGAGTCCGGCGAGGGCCGAGGACGCCATGGCCTCGATACGCGCGCGTGTCGCCGGCGCGCGGGTGCGGGCGGTACGGATGGACCTCGCCGACCTCTCCTCGCTCCGGGAAACGGTGGAGTCGCTGGAGCCGGGTCGTCTCGACGCGGTGGTCCACAACGCCGGCGTCGCGCTCGACGACCCCCCGCGCCAGGAGACCGGGGACGGTCACGAGCTCATGTTCGGCACGAACCACCTCGGGCACTTCGCGCTGACCCGGTGGCTGATGCCGTTGCTGTCGGCCGCGCCCGCGGCCCGCGTCGTGACGACGGGCAGCTTCGCGGCGAAGTCCGAGCGGCTCGACCTGGACGACCTCCAGTCCCGGAGGGACTACCGGCCCAAACGCACCTACGGGCGCTCCAAACTGGCGCAGATGTACTTCGGCGTCGAACTCGACCGCCGCCTGCGTGCCGCCGGCAGCACGGTGGCGAGCGTGGTGGTCCATCCCGGCGGCGCGCTGGACTCCCTCACCCCCGCACGGCCGCCCGTGCACGTGCGGACGGCCGGTGCGCGGCTGGGCGCGGCACCCGCCGCCCTCCTCCTCCAGGGCAAGCACGCGGGCGCGTGGCCCGCGGTCCGGGCGGTGCTCGACCCGGCCGTACGCGGCGGCCTGCTCTGGGGCCCGCGCGTCTTCGGCCTGCGCGGCGAGCCACGCCCCGAACCCCTGTGGGACCACCTCGCCGACACCGGCACCGCGGCCCGGCTGTGGGCCGCCAGCCGCGACCTGACCGGCACCGATCCCGTCACCGCCATCGGCTAGCCGCGGGCGGGCGGAAAGCGGCTCCCGGCCGGACGGCCTCCCCGCGCGCATTACGCTGGGAGGCTGACCGTCCCCGTGCGCAGGAGTGAAATGGCCGTCAACCTGGTCAATGTCGAGAACGTCAGCAAGGTCTACGGCACCCGTGCCCTGCTGGACGGCGTCTCGCTCGGCGTGTCGGAGGGCGACCGCATCGGAGTGGTGGGCCGCAACGGCGACGGCAAGACCACTCTCATCCGGATGCTCGCCAAGCTGGAGGAGGCCGACACCGGACGGGTCACGCACTCCGGCGGACTGCGCAGCGGCGTCCTCACCCAGCACGACTCCCTCGACCCGGCCGCCACCGTGCGGCACGAGGTGATCGGCGACATGGCCGACCACGAATGGGCCGGCAACGCCAAGGTCAGGGACGTCCTCACCGGCCTCTTCGGGGGACTGGACCTGCCGGGCTTCCCCAAGGGCCTGGACACCGTGATCGGCCCGCTGTCCGGCGGTGAGCGGCGGCGCATCGCGCTCGCCAAGCTGCTCATCGAGGAGCAGGACCTGCTCGTCCTGGACGAGCCCACCAACCACCTCGACGTCGAGGGCATCTCCTGGCTGGCCAGGCACCTGCGCGAGCGCCGCTCGGCGCTGGTCTGCGTCACCCACGACCGCTGGTTCCTCGACCAGGTCTGCACCCGCATGTGGGACGTGCAGCGCGGCGCCGTCTACGAGTACGAGGGCGGCTACTCCGACTACGTCTTCGCCCGCGCCGAGCGCGAGCGGATCGCGGCCACCGAGGAGACCAAGCGGCAGAACCTGGTCCGCAAGGAGCTGGCCTGGCTGCGCCGGGGCGCCCCCGCCCGTACCTCGAAGCCGCGTTTCCGGGTCGAGGCCGCCAACGAGCTGATCAAGGACGTGCCGCCGCCGCGCGACAGCTCCGAGCTGATGAAGTTCGCCTCCTCCCGGCTCGGCAAGACCGTCTTCGACCTGGAGGACGTGACCGTCCAGGCCGGCCCCAAGGTGCTGCTCAAGCACGTCACCTGGCAGCTCGGTCCCGGCGACCGCATCGGCCTGGTCGGCGTCAACGGCGCGGGCAAGACCTCGCTGCTGCGCGCCATGGCCGAGGCCGCGCGGACCGACGGCGAGGCGCAGCCGGCGGGCGGCCGGGTCGCCGTCGGCAGGACCGTCAAGCTCGCCTACCTGTCCCAGGAGGTCGCCGAGCTCAACCCGAACACCCGGGTCCTGGAGGCGGTCCAGCAGGTCCGCGAGCGCGTCGACCTCGGCAAGGGGCGCGAGATGACCGCAGGTCAGCTGTGCGAGACGTTCGGCTTCAGCAAGGAGAAGCAGTGGACGCCGGTCGGCGACCTCTCCGGCGGCGAACGCCGCCGCCTCCAGCTGCTGCGCCTCCTCATGGACGAGCCGAACGTCCTCTTCCTCGACGAGCCCACCAACGACCTCGACATCGAGACCCTCACCCAGCTGGAGGACGTCCTCGACGGCTGGCCCGGCTCGATGATCGTCATCTCCCACGACCGGTTCTTCGTGGAGCGCACCACCGACCGCGTCTTCGCCCTGCTCGGCGACGCCACCCTGCGGATGCTGCCGCGCGGCATCGACGAGTACCTGGAGCGCAGGCAGCGCATGGAGGAGGCGGTGGCCGCCACCGCCGTCGCCCCGAAGGCGCCCTCGGCCGAGCGCAGCGCCGCCGACCAGCGCGCCGCCAAGAAGGAACTCCAGAAGATCGAGCGCCAGTTGGACCGCATCTCCGAGAAGGAGAGCAAGCTCCACGACCAGATCGCCGCGAACGCCACGGACTTCACCAAGGTCGCCGAACTGGACGCCCAGCTGCGGGTCCTGAGCGGTGAGCGCGAGGAACTGGAGCTGTCCTGGCTGGAGTTGGCGGAGGACGCGTAGCACTTCCACCGGCGCGAATCAGCCGCGCACTCCCGGGCGCACAACCCCCTTGCGTGCGCCCGGTGAAGGGGGCGTGAAGGCGCGTAACGGTGGCATCACGGGGCGGTTCTGCCTTGGGAACGGCGGGAGAGACGGCCCCGGGGCCTGTCGGTGCCGGGTGATAGAAAGGTCGGTCTGAGAGCAGTCTGAGAACGTCCTGAGCCCGCCGAGGGTCCCGGGACGTGGCTAAAAATCAGTGAACGGGGGAAGAGCGCTGATGACTCAGCCACCGAACCAGCCGCCGCAGGGCGGCTTCGGACCACCACAGGGCCAGCCACCGGCCGGTGGCTTCGGCGCTCCGCAACAACCGCCCGCGCAGGGGGGTTTCGGCGCGCCCCAGGGCACCCCTCCGGGCGCCCCCGGCACCCCGCCGCCCCCTGCCCAGCCGCCCCAGCCGGGCTACGGCTACCCGCAGCAGCCCGGCACGCACGCCGGGCAGCCCGGCCCCTACGGCCAACAGCCCGGCCCCTACGGCCAGCCGGCCGGCCCGTACGCCGCGCCCGGTCCCTACGGCTATCCGCAGCCGCCCACGGCCCCGCAGTCCGGCTACGGCCATCCCCAGCAGCCGCCGCAGTACCCGGGCGGCGGTCCCTTCAAGGGGAAGCCCGCGCTGGTCGTCGCAGCTGTGGTGGCCGGGCTGTTGGTCGTCGGGGGCACGGTGTACGCCGTGACCGGCGGCGGGAACGGCGGCAAGAAGCCGGTCGCCCACCCGTCGCAGGCACCCGGGACGTCCGCCGAACCGGTCGATCCGGGCGACGGCAGCGGCAACGGCGGTGCCGACCCGGAGAACCTCAACGAGGGCCGCAAGTCCGGCGAGGCCAAGGTGCTCTGGTACAAGTCGGCCCCCGACGCACCGGCGAACGGCGCCGACGCCCCCGGCATGTGGATCACCGGGAAGACGGCGGTCAAGGCGGCGTACAAGCAGGTCTTCGCCTACAAGGTGGGCAACGGCGATCCGGCGTGGGGCCCGATCACGTTCCCGCAGAAGATCTGCGCGGTCACCTCCGCCAAGTCCGCGGACGACAAGGTCGTCGTGGCCTCCATGAGCGGCACCAGCGACCGGGCCAAGTGCAACCAGCTCCAGGAGATCGACCTGGACACGGGCCGCAAGGGCTGGACCGCGACCGTCGCCGACGGCGGACTGTTCGACAGCGCCCTCAGCATCGAGCTGACGATCAGCGGAAAGACACTGATGGTGGGCCGTTCCCAGTCGGGCACGGCCTACGACCTCGGCAGCGGCAGGAAGCTGTACGACAAGGAGAAGTACGGCGCGGCCTGCTTCCCGTCGGGCTTCGCGGGCGGCACGGACCGGCTGGTCGAGGTGGCGTCCTGCGGCGCCGGCGGCAGCAACGAGCACGACGAGATCTCGGAGCTCGAACCGGCCACCGGCAAGGTGAAGTGGACGCGGCCGGTCAAGAAGGGCTGGAAGGTGGGGCGGACCTACTCCGTCGACCCGCTCGTGGTCTACATGACCAACGAGGACAAGAACGCCTGGAACATCTCGACGCTGGACGGCAAGGGCACGTTCCGCTCGGAGGTCAAGGTCGACGAGAAGTTCGCCCCCCAGTGCGGCTGGGCGCTCCTCGACAGCGACCTCCAGGGCTGCCAGGGCGTCGCCGTCGACGCCGACACCCTCTACCTGCCGACGGACGTGAGCGGCGGCGCCAACGAGATCGTCGCGATCAGCCTCACCGACGGCAAGGCGAAGTGGCGGGTGAAGTCCCCGACGGACGAGTCGATGTCCCCCGTCAAGGTCGAGGGCGGCAGGCTCGTCGCCTACGTACGGCCGTCGTACGACGCCGGCGGCCGGGTCGTGTCGATCCCGACCAGCGGCGCCACCCACACCCCGGCCAGGCTGCTGCAGAACCCGCAGCACACCGCCGACATCGAGGACGGCTTCTACGACGGCGCGGTCGACTGGGTCGACGGCCGCTTCTACGTCTCCTCCACCCGGCTGACCGGCAGTGACCAGGCGAAGGAGAAGCTGATGATGGCCTTCGGCAACTGAGCGGGCCGCCCCGTGCCGTCCACCTGTCAGCGCCGTCCCCAGCCGCCCGCCCGCGTGCCGTCCCCCGAGGTAGCCCCGTCATGACCCAACCGCCCCCGCCCAACCAGCCCCCGCAGCAGCCCGGTTTCGGCGCCCCCGCGAACCCGCCGCAACCGCCGCCCGGTCCACCCGTCCCGCAACCGGGCTACGGCTATCCGCAGCAGCCCCCCGCCCCGCAGCCCGGTTACGGCTACCCCCAGCAGCCGGCCCAGCCCGCCACCCCCGGCTACGGCTACCCCGCCCAGCCCCCCACGGCCGGCAACCCCTACGCCCAGCAGCCCGGTTACGGCTACCCCGGCGGCCACCCGGGCCACCCGGGCCACCCGGGCCACCCGTTCCAGCCCGGTGGCCCCGGCCCCGGTCCCGGACCCTCCGGTCCCGGCCGGAACAACGCCGTGCTGCTCATCGTCACCGCCGCGGTCGTCGCCATCGCGCTGATCGTCGGCGGGGGCATCTGGTACGCCAGGTCCTCCGGCGGCGACGGCAAGAAGGACGACACCGCGAACTCCACGGGCGGCAGCACCGGCGGCCGGAAGACCGGCGGCGGCAAGGGCACCGAGAAGGTCCCCGCCGACCCCACCTCCAAGGTCCTCTTCCAGGTGCCGATGCCCGCGGCGAACGACACCACGGTCACCGCGGGCTCCTGGCTCACCGACGAGGTGTACGCGAAGACCGGCGTCGCCGGGATCACCGGCTACGACCCCGACTCGGGCGCAACGCTGTGGACGGTCCCGCTGCCCGGCCCGGTCTGCTACGCCACCGGCCACGTCAGCACCGACGGCAGGACCGCGATCGTCTTCCAGCCGAAGACGCCCCCCAAGGGCTCCAGCGCGGGGTGCTCCCAGGTCGCCGCGATCGATCTCAAAGCCGGCAAGAAGCTGTGGACCAAGTCCGTCAAGTCCGGTGACGTTCCGGTCAACTTCAACAACGTGACGGTCGCCCGGCAGACCGTCGCGGTCGGCGGCACCAGCGGCGGCGCCGCCTTCGACCTGGCCACCGGCAAGGTGCGCTGGCAGCCGAAGTCGACCGACACCTGTTACGACGCCGGTTACGGCGGCGGCACCAGACTGGTCGCGGTCCGCAGGTGCGGCAGCGGCGACTCGGCCCAGCTGCACATCCAGACCATCGACCCGGTCTCCGGCAAGGTGGTGTCCGAGTACAAGATGACCTCGGGCATCGAATACGCCAGCATCGTGTCGACCGACCCGCTCGTGGTGGCCGCCGACGTCAACGACAGCGCGGGCGACGGCAGCGGCTTCTCCGACGTCTTCTCCATCGACAACGCCACCGGGAAGCTGCGCACCCGGATCTCCACGCCGGGCAGCTCGTACGCGGTCCGCTGCGACGGCATCTACGAGGTGGAGAAGTGCAAGGGCGTGGTCGTCGGCAACGACCGGCTGTACCTGGCCACCGAGGAGCACGACGGCAGCGGGGCCTACGCGAAGACCAACGAGATCGTCGCCTTCGACCTCGCCACCGGCGAGCAGACGGGCCAGCGCGCCGACGCCGGCAACAACTACACGATCACACCACTGCGCATGGACGGCACCAATGTGATCGCGTACAAGAGCGCCCCGTACAACAAGGGTGCTCAGGTCGTCAGTATCGACGGTGGCTCGTTCAAGGAGACCAGGCTGCTGGAGAATCCGGTGAGCACCGCGGTCAAGGCGGTGGAGACCAGCATGTCACCGCAGTACGCGGAGGCCCTCTACTCGCAGGGCCGGCTCTACCTGTCCGCGGTGTACGCCCACGCCGTCGGTTCGTCGACGTCGGGGAAGGAGTACCTGGTCACCGCGTTCGGCGCGGGAGGCTGAGGCCAGGTCAAGTGGGTGCTTACCGCACCACACCCGCTCTTCACCCGCGAATACGAGAAAAGCCTGAGATTCCTCCGATCCGGGGCACTTCTCATCAGTAGGGGCAGCGCAACGTCGAACAAGCGTGTAGCTTCCGGGGGCATGAAAGGACGGGGTGCCGGGGGGCCTCTGTCCATGCGGACCAGTGGGCATCCATAGTGGGGCATCCATTGGGGGGACTGGGGGGTTGCTCTATGGGAGTGCGGCTCATGGTGGTCGACGACCACCGGTTGCTCGCCGAGGCGCTGGCGTCTGCGCTGAAGCTGCGCGGCCACCGGGTGCTCGCGGCGGCGGCACCGGCGGCGGGCGCGGCCGAGCTGGTGATCACACGGGCGCCCGAGGTGTGCCTGCTGGGCACGGCGACCCCCGCCGAGCCGGGCATCTTCGACCCGGTGGTGCGGATCAAGAAGGAGCGCCCGCAGGTCGCGGTGCTGGTGCTGGGCCCGGTGCCGTCCCCGCGGGGCATCGCGGCGGCCTTCGCCGCGGGCGCCTCCGGGTACGTACGGCACGACGAGCGGATAGAGGGCGTGGAGCGCGCCATCATGAAGGCGAGGTCCGGCGAGGCAGCGGTGGCGCCCGCCCTCCTCCAGGGTGCGTTCAGCGAGCTCCTCAACCCCGCCGCCCAGCCCGACGACGAGGGCCAGCGCCTCCTGCAGATACTCACCCCGAGGGAGGTCGAGGTCCTGGTCCGGGTGGCCGACGGCGAGGACACCCGCCTCATCGCCGCCGGCATGGGCATCGCCCCCAGCACAGCCCGCACCCACGTCCAGCGGGTCCTGATGAAACTGGGCGTGGGCTCCCGCCTGGAAGCGGCGGCCCTGGCAGCCCGAACAGGCCTGCTGGACAGGGCCGGCCCTCTCAACGGCGGCACCCAGGCGCCCCTTTAGGGGCGCGGGGAGTGCGCGACCAGCCCCCACGCACCCGCAGACGACACACGATCCGCCCTTACTCCTTCGGTTCCTCCGGAGGTACCGGAGGAGGCGTCGGCCGCACCCACAGCCACACCAGAAAGAACACCCCCAGCAACAGCATCCCGATCCCCGTCCACAGGTTGATGTTGATCCCCTGTGCCTTGTCGATCTCGGCCTGCGAGTCCGTGATCCCGGTGATCGTCACGATGATCCCGTACAGCACGAACAGCCCACCGATGATCCGCCGCAGGTCGAAGATCCGCGCGGCGGTCGTGGACCGCCCCTCCAGCTCGGTGACCTCGCGCTGGACGTCCTGCTCGGAGTAGTGGAACCCGGTGCGCTCCGGGCGCCCGAAGTCGTCGGTCATGGTCTCTCTCTCCTTCCTTCATTCTCCAGCGACGGCGGTCAGAACGAGAACGGGATGTAGCAGAGGGCCGCGAGGACCACCGCCCCCCAGCCCAGCAGCGCCGGCCGCCGGTACCAGGCCTCGTCCCCGGGCGCGGGCGGCTCGGCCATGCCGGGGGAGCTCGTGCCGTAGACGAGCCCTGCCAGCTCCGCCTCCGGCTTCGGCGCGGTGAACAGGGACACGATCACCATCACCACCGCACCGGCGACGAACCCGGCGATCGCGGAGACGAAGTTGGCGCCCTGGTCGGTGGGGATGTCGATGATGTGCCGCTTGTAGAGGACGAAGTAGTTGACCATCGCGGTCACGGTCCCCGCGAGCAGCCCCCAGAAGCCGGATTTCGCCGAGGCGCGCTTCCAGAACATGCCGACGATGAAGACGACGAACATCGGCACGTTGAAGAAGGAGAACAGCGTCTGGAGGTAGCTCATGATGTTCGAGAACGACGACGCGAGGAACGCCGTCCCGATGGACGCGCAGACGCCGATCGCGGTGATCAGCCGCCCGAAGCGCACGTAGTAGCCGTCCTCGCGGCCCTTCACCACGTACTTCGCCCAGATGTCGGTGGTGAACACCGTGTTGAAGGACGACACGTTGGCGGCCATGCCCGCCATGAAGGCCGCCAGCAGACCGGTCACCGCGATGCCGAGCACCCCGTTGGGCAGCAGCTGCGACATGAGGTACGGGATCGCGTCGTTGTACTGGAGGCCGGACTTCGCGGTCCCGATGTTCGGCACCAGCGCGGCGGCGACCAGCCCCGGGATCATCACCAGGAATTCAGGACCGGCATCGCGGCCATCGTGGTGCAGTTCGGGTTGGCGATGATGCCCTTGGGGCGGTTCCCGATCGCGTG